>WOZY01000037.1 GCA_011620045.1 Mesotoga sp. | reverse complement strand
CACATAACCAGTCAGTGTTGGGAGTCGTTCTGCAGGAACAGTCACAATATTTCTGTCTCCGGTGACTTCAGGGAGTTTTTTCATGTCTATCTCTCTGTGTCCCCCCAAGCAACAAACAAAGACATCACTTTTGTCGCCCTTCAAGACGATGGTTTTCATCGTTTGCGACACAGATAATCCCAGTTTCAACGCAACATTCTCTGCACCTAGATCGTTCTCGTCCACTTCGTATTCGAGGACTTCGTACTTGATTCCAAGGCCATCCAAAATTCTTGTCGCGTTCGTTCTGTGAGTTTTTTTATCTTTCATGGATATCTCCGATCGGAATCCCGTATTCTCTAACCGATAAGCTTCTTATGTAGTAGTTCCAAACGCTTGTTGATATCTGCTGCAGAAAGCTCAGTAACAAGTTCGTCGAGATCTCCGTCCATTATGTACAGAAGTCTGTAGCTCGTGAAGTTTATCCTGTGGTCAGTTACTCTGTTCTGAGGATAGTTGTAGGTTCTTATCTTCTCACTTCTTTCCCCTGTACCGATCTGTGTCCTTCTGGTCTCAGTTATTTCATTTTCGGCCTTCGAACTATACATTTCGTAGAGCCTGGCGCGCAGAATCTCAAGAGCTCTTGCCTTATTCTGGTGCTGAGATCTCTCCTTCTGGACAGCGACAACAATTCCCGTCGGTTCATGGACTATTCTGACTGCTGAATCAGTCTTGTTAACATGTTGGCCGCCGGCACCAGAAGCCCTGTAAGTGTCTATCCTGAGATCGGCCGGATCTATCTTCACTTCTGTTTCGCTTGCTTCAGGAAGTACAGCTACTGTTGCCGTAGAAGTATGGATTCTTCCACCTGATTCTGTTGAGGGCACTCTCTGAACTCTGTGAACTCCGCTTTCATATTTCAGCTTGCTGAAAACACTCCTCCCCCTTATCTGGAAGATCATTTCCTTTAGTCCTCCGATATCCGTTTCATTAGCATCGATAATCTCTGATTTCCAGTTGTTTCGCTCGGCATATCTGTTGTACATACGGAACAGATCCGCGGCGAACAACGCAGCCTCCTCGCCGCCGGTACCCGCCCTTATTTCAATTATTATGTTTCTTTCATCGGAAAGATCGGGAACTAGAAGTCCCTTAAGATTAAGCTCTTGCCTAGAAATGTTGCTTTCAAGATCAGAAATTGCTTTATCAATTTCCTCAAGTTCGCTCTCATCAGCAGAAGCCTTCATTTCGTGCCACTCCTCAAGCTCACTTTTCATTGAGCTTATCTCACCGTAGAGATCAATGATCTCGGAAAGTTCAGAATGCTTTTTGCCATATTCCATAAGCTTTTCCGGGTCAGAAGCAACTTCGGGCTTGGAAAGCTCCTTCTCAACTTCTTTGAAGCGTTCCTTGAAGACTTCTATTATCTTACCTAGATCCATTAAAAGGCCCTCCTGACCATTGCGTTGCCATCTCTTGCATAATCCTGTAGCTGATCCTTATCAATAATTCCCTTCTTGAATGCATCCATTAGCGCATCATCAAAGGTGACCATCCCAAATTTTATACCGGCTTGCATCATCGACTCTATCTGGTGAAATTTCTTCTCCCTGATAAGATTTCTGATCGCCTGATTAACAACTAGAATCTCTAGAATCGCAATTCTTCCTTTGCCGTCTCTTCTTCTCAAAAGCCTCTGATAGATTACTGCCAGAAGGGTATTTGCAAGCTGCATGGCTATCTGATTCTGCTGATGAGGCGGGAAGACACCGACTATCCTTTCGGGAGTCGTTGCGGCCGAATTCGTATGAATTGTCGAAAAGACAAGATGACCGGTCTCGGCAGCTGTCATAGCCAGTTCCATAGTTTCACTGTCCCTCATTTCGCCAGCAAGGATTACATCAGGGTCCTGTCTAAGAGCATATTTCAATCCATTGTAGAAGGATTTTGTGTCTGATCCAAGCTCTCTCTGGTGGATCAAGGCATTCTTTGGCTCAAAAACATACTCTACCGGATCCTCTATTGTAATCAGGTGAACATGCCTTGTACGATTTATGTTCTCAAGCATTGCTGCGAGAGTGGTCGATTTGCCGCTCCCGGTAGGACCTGCTACTAACACCAACCCCTTATCCGGCTTACAGAAATCTTTGAACAGCGCAGGATACCCGAGATCATCAAGCGTCTTGATTGTCTTTGGAATCAATCTCAAAGCTATCACCGGGAGCTTGTTGGAATAGAAGTAGTTCCCTCTTACTCTTGAAGAACTAAATCCGAAAGAAAAGTCAATTTCCTTACTATCTGAGTCCTGAAGCTTCACCTCAGATATCTCTTGAAGCTCCGTAGTAATCTTCTTCATCATTATTGTATCGGTCAACAACTTGTCCTGAATCAACTCTCCGTCAACCCTGTACATAACATTCCTTCCGGATGTTAAGTGTAAATCGCTCGCATTCATCTGTTCACCCTTACTCAGGATTTCCATAATCAACATTCGAATGCACCTCCCAGAACAGACAAGATTTTAACACACTGCGTCATTCGATAACTATGATAAGATGTAAGATTCTAGAGTAGTGATTATTCTCGTAGATCAGTCTGGTTATTTAGCTGATTAATTCGGGAGGGATTTGAATGTTCTACGAACTTTATCTAAGATCATTTTACGACGGCAATGAAGATGGGATAGGAGATCTTATCGGGGCTGAGAGAAAACTGGATTATCTTGCAGATCTCGGTATCGACGGAATATGGCTGCTGCCTATTCTTCAGTCACCATCTTACCACGGCTATAACGTTACCGACTTCTTCAATGTGAATCCTGTCTATGGAAATCTAAAAGAACTAAGGAGTTTTCTGGCTTCGGCACATAAGCTGGGCTTGAAGGTGATACTAGATCTTCCAATAAACCATACTTCTCCAAACCACGAATGGTTTCTGAAAGCGCTCGACGGTGAAGAACCTTACAGAGATTGGTATCTCTTTCTCACGAATGAAGAATGGTTAAAGGCAAGAAGACACTGGGACGGAGAAACGGTATGGACTAACTACTCGGGGCAGCTGGCTTATTCATTGTTTGGACCAGGAAGCCCCGATCTCAATTATGAATCCCCTTCTCTTTGGCAACAGATGAAGGAGGTCCTCACATTCTGGCTTTCAGTTGGATTCGATGGATTTAGATTCGATGCGGCAAAACACATCTTTGACTTCTCACTCGAGAAGGGAATATGCGAATACCAGCACAGCCGCAATCTTGCTTTCTGGAAAGAGATGACTTCTCATTGCAGATCCATTTCTCCTAATTCGATCTTCGTGAGTGAAGTTTGGGATGACGCCAGAATTGTCGATCTCTACTCTGCAATATTCGGAATAGGATTCAACTTTCCGCTTACCGAGGACCTGAAGGCCTCTATATCTACAAGAAATCCAGAACTGCTTGTGAAATCACTGAAGACTGATCTCAATAGATGTTTCAGGTCGAAGCGAAGCTACGAATCTGGACTTTTTCTTACAAATCACGATATGAGTCGTCTTGTCTCAGCAATGAATGGCGACAAAGAGCTTTCACTATTGGCAATATCGATCTTACTATCATTGCCGGGCGTACCCTTCCTCTACTACGGAGAGGAGCTTGGAATGGAGGGGATCTATGACATGTATTTCAACGAAGAACAACTTGAACCATTTCTCTGGTTTGAAAATGGCTACGGCCCTGGTCAAACAGAGTGGAAAGCTCTAGGTAAAAATCACCCTCACAGCGGTATATCTCTTGAAGCACAGAGAATGATCAAGGACAGCTACTTCATGAGATTCAAGGCTATAATGAGATTTAGAAAGCTAAATTCATGGTTGAGGCTTGCAACCATAAGAAGCGTGAAAAGAAAGGAAAACCTGGTTATGATAAAAGTGGTTGGAGAGAGCAGGACCGCAAACGTATTCCATAATCTTGGGACAGAGCGAGTTCCTGTTGAGGCTGATAAAGGTATTCAAGTTATAAACGGCTCCATAGTCAGATATCGCAACAAAAGATACCTCGGACCGCTTTCCAGTGCAATAGAGGTGACCTCATGACAGGAAATAGGGCAACTCTCTCAAGAAGGGGCTCGATAATCGGCGTAGCTGGAAATGCAATACTTGCACTGATGAAGGTTTTTACAGGCTTCTTCACGGGAAGTATGGCCATTCTTGCAGACGGAGCAGATTCTACGACGGACATCCTGACTTCGGTAATAACCTGGATTTCCACATCAGTCTCAAACAAGCCGCCTGATGCGCAACATCCCTATGGCCACGAAAGAGCAGATGCCGTAGCTTCAAAGATAGTGTCAATGGTGATTTTCTTCGCCGGGGCACAGCTTGCAATGAGCTCTGTTCAGAAACTTTTCACCGGGACGTCTTCAGTCCGGAACCTTGCTTTGGTGATAACGGTTGCCTCGATCTCTGCTATTGGGAAGTACCTTCTGTACCGTTACAAGCTGGGAATTGGAAAGAAGATTGACTCTTCAGTCTTTATTGCAGATGCGATGAACATGAAACTGGACATTCTGATTTCATTGTCTGTTCTAGGGGGTTCAGTTTTCGTCGGGATAACCGGTCTTCAGATAGTCGACACGATTCTCGGGCTAGTCGTATCCACTCTGGTAATCAAGACATCGATCGAGATTTTCTGGGAGACAAACTACGAGCTGATGGACGGAATGAAACCGAGCGACAATATTTATAAAATAATCTTCGACGCGCTGAAAAGAGTCCCAGATGTTTATAACCCTCACAAGGTCAGGGTAAGAAAGATGGGCTACAAGTACCTCGTAGACCTAGACATAGAAGTCAATCCCAGGCTCACAGTAAGGAAGGCTCACTCCCTTGCTAAGCAAGTTGAAGCTGCCATAAAGAAGGATAAAGAGAACGTGTACGATGTCCACGTTCACGTAGAGCCTTCCGGCAATGTTGAAGATGAGAACTTTGGAATCGATTCATCGAACGAATTCAGTCATAGTGACGATCAGGGGCAGGAGATCGATCGATACTCTTCTTAGTCAACACCTTTGCGAAGTCTATCTGTGTCGTCGATATTTTCGGTGGTAGAGAGTTGACAGAGGTTTCTTCAGAGAGATCGTAATGCATCATAATTAAATCTACTCAAGAGAGAGATTCGCGATTGTAAACAAAAGTGTACTATAATTGTACTGAATGTGTTCTTACCTATAGCATCAAAAGCTTATGAAAACAAAATCAAAACGATATTTCAAACCGGAGGTGAAATTGTGAATCTAAAGGGTACAAAGACACTTGAGAATCTTATGAAGGCATTTGCTGGTGAATCACAGGCGAGAAACAGATACACATTCTATGCCTCTGTGGCCAAGAAGGAAGGTTACGAACAAATTTCTGCGATTTTCAAGGAAACTGCAGACAACGAGAAGGAACACGCTGAAGTTTTCTTTAAACACATTATAGAAGGTATGGCCGGCGAGTTACCGGCTGTGGTCCACGTGGAT
>WOZY01000001.1 GCA_011620045.1 Mesotoga sp. | reverse complement strand
CCGTCAGTTCGGGATTCAGTTCCCGAAGCTTTTCAAGATAAATGACGGTTTCTTTCTTCGCCTCTTCAGCGGTTAGGAAGAGAAAACCTGCCGTGTCCATTGCCTTCTGCAATACAGGAATTGGGAATCCGCCCATCTTTTCCGATACAATCTGTGCAGTCTTCTCTCGGTTAGTAAGAGATAGGTTCATGGACTGCTGGTACAGGAGTAAGAATGACTCGACAACTCCTCTATCGAGACTGCCGCTCACGAATATTCCCGAAGTAGGAATCCTGATTTTCTCATCATTGAAACTGCTCCATAGATCTTCAATAGGCATGGATCTTATGACTCCCTGCACACGCGTTTCGGCGAGGGAGGCAAAAGGTTCAGGTACTAGGATAAGCTTTGCCTTTCCACTTGCAAGAAGCTGAACAGCTTCTGCTCCTCCAACGTACACAACTGTCACATCTCTTCCAACTTCGTATCCCTTCGATGCAAGCGCACCTCGCATAATAGTGTCGGCCGTCTGACCCGGAGCTTGAAGCGTGTACACTTCGGCGCCAATTAGATCATCTATTCCAAATATTGCCTTTTCCGAGGACATGAAATAAAAGCCGTTCCACATGCTTACTGCGGCGAGTTTTATGTCAACCCCGGACGCAGCAAGCTTGACCCCAACAGTGACGGGGAGAAGGCTGATCTGAGCCCGTTCAGTCACCAACAAGGCTATTGCCTCGTCAACGCTTCTCCAAAGATTGATTTCAAGGCCGGGTATTTCTTCGGAGATGTTTGAAGAGAGTAACTCGGCGATCGGAATAAGTGTGGGACCGACTGGATTGATGAAATTTACCCCGAAAGAAATTACGGCCAGAAACACTAACAAGAATATAATCATGGCTTTTTCCATAAAGACCACCTCCACTAGCAATTATACACTCATTTCTTCAGCGTGACGACGGCTTATCAGCTTTGAAGGCCAAATCGAGAGCTTAGAAGCGAATCGGGACTCTTATGGCGTTTTTCTTACTTGAGAAGGCCAAAATCGCCCTCTATAAGGAGTTTGGTAATTTAGGCTCTGAGTGGTAGAATAATAGCGACATCTCATGCGAAGGGGGGAACAGTATGAACAAAAAAGAACTCATCGCTGAAATCGCAGAGAAAACGGGTGTTACTAAGAAGGATGCTGGAAAAACCCTGGACACGGTGATCGAGATAATTGAAAAGACACTGTCTAAGGGAGACGTTGTGAGACTGGTTGGCTTTGGCACATTTATGGTAGCTTCAAGAAAGGCCAGAAAGGGTGTCAATCCGAGAACCAAGAAGCCCATCACGATTCCGGGCGGAAAAGTTCCTAAGTTTGTACCTGGAAAGGAACTGAAGGAAAAGGTAAAATAGTGTCGTAGACTCTGCGGCGGCCAGAGTTGCCGCCGCTTTTGTTTTGGAGTGAAAAGCTTGAAGGGAATCTGGGCTCTTCTTATTGTCTTTGTTGTTATTGTGGCTTTGGGTGCTTTCTTCAACATCTACTTTCTTAAGCAGTTTGGCGATCAAATGATTTCGAGTCTCAGCACCAAGGAAATCGAAAACAAACTTCAAATCATGTCAGAAAGGGTTTCCCAGCTCAATCTCAATCTAGACTCACTTTCGTCAATCGAGGTGAGAAGTGATCTGTCGGGAATCATCTCAGACTTCGAAGCGATCATTGCAGAGATGGATGCAGCGTCAAATTCTATAGGTGGTTCTGCAGTTGTCGATTCACTTACAAAATTATCTGCCGATGTCAAGAACATTCAAGATGCTATTGACTCACTTGATAGGAGAGATGTAGTGGATTACTCATCTCAGATAGAGGGGATTAGGGGGAAAATAGTCTCGCTTGAATGGCAGGTAGAAGAGTTGAAGGCATTACTTGAATCAAGTACATTCGATCTGAAGAAATCTGTAGAGAGCATGAGAGTCTCGTCAAGTTCTACAAATGAGTTTTATAATGAAGAAGTTGGAAAAGGTGTTCGTGTGAGAATAGAATCGGGCTTCAAAGGAAGCAGCATACTTCACGACAGTGATATTCTCACGATCTTGAATGAACTATATGCCTTGAGGGCAACTAAGATCTCACTAAATGGGAAGAGAATAATGCCATATACTTACGTGCGTTGCGTAGGAGCAACTGTTATAATTGATGATGTACCTACTCAAATTTCGCCTATTGTTATTGAAGTGTTGGGCGATTATGATTATTTGGTTTCCGGTCTGGGTCTCTTGAAGGAGTATTTTAAGGGCAGAGAAATTGAAATGACTTTTCTGCCACTTGAATTCATTACCATTCCCGCGGGAGGGGGTTGATTCAGTTGAGAAAAGTTGCTCTTCTATTTCTTCTTGTTCCTGTTTTTTTGTTATTCACGGGGTGTAGCTCACCTTTCATTACTAGAGATGACTTTATTGCAAGGATGGATTCTATTGAACAAAAGATCGATTCTCTGGCTCTCGGTCAGAGAAAGATTGCCCAGCTGGAAGACGCAGTTCAAGAGCTTGCCTTCCGGATTAACTTTGTTCAAGCAATAGAGCCTACGTATGCAGGCTATGAGGAGCTAGAAGCCCTTAGGGCCGAACTTCAGATAATAAAGAATATGCTCGCCGAATCAGTAATCGATTCAGCTTCTTCCGCAGCAATAGTGAAGACACTTTATGACAAGATTGACGGTGTTCTCACCGGCTCGGTGGAAAATGATATCATCACACGAGAAATCGACGACCTCAACAGAAAAGTTCAGGCACTCGAGTCTCTTAATTCTTCAAGATATTCAGAACTCGTCCAGAGAATTTCTGAAGTCGGCAGTTACGATAGTTCTATCGATGAAGCAAAGTACGAGGAGCTTCTACAGAGGATTGAAGAGATCAAGAATACGGAGACCATTGTCGTTCAGCAGAAACCGGAAAACGCAGACGACAGATACGATGAACTTTTGCAGAAGATTGAAGAGCTTTCTGCCAGGACGGATACTTCACTGGTAGACAGCGCCAAGTACGATTCACTGGCAAGAAGGCTTGCCGAGTTGGAGCAGACTGTGGGTTCCTCAGTGATAGATGCAGAGGTCTTCAACGAGTTCGTTTCGAGAATAGAGGAAATGGACTCAAGAACGAGAGAGCTTGCCAGCAACCTCGAGGCAATTGAACAGCAGGAAGAGCCTGAACAGAGAGAGTTTGTAACTATGGCCACTTTCTTGGGAGAGATTTCCGACATTCGAAGCAGGCTGGGAGCTGCTGCTTACGAGACCATAGAACCCACGTCTTATGTATCGTACATTGTTAAATCCGGCGATAACCTGTGGAGCATTGCTCAAGCGTATGGCGTGACCGTGGAACAGCTGAAGGCCGTGAATAAGGATGTCAAAAACTGGGATCTAATCTACCGAGGTGACGAGATCAAGATTCCTCTTTCTCTTGACAATCTGATGGCAAAGGCATCAGTTGCAACTCATTTCGGTTTGAACCTTGGAGTGGACTTTCTTGTCGATTCGATAGAGTCGAATTTCGGAAGCTATGATTACGGTTACGCCAATCCAGGTATGGACTTGACTGTACCGCCTGGATCAAGGATCACAGCTTTTCTTCCTGGAAAGGTTATTTTGTCAGAGCGAGTGAACGATCTATACGGCGAGATGGTTGTCGTTGATCACGGAAACAACATAAAGACCGTGTACGCGCGTCTCGGGAGTCGCACAGTAGTGAAAGGCGATTTTGTTCGGGTTGGAGATACAATCGGATCAGCCTCCGATGCAAAAGGAAATCTCCATTTTGAATTCTGGAAAGCCGATGTCCCGGTTAACCCTGCAGACATAATATTCGAGAACCTCGGAACTTTCGAGGTTACAATGTACACAGAATGGGATGATGCAAAGAATCCGACGTCACCTTCTTTCAAAATGACGGCAAGCGGGGATTTTGTGAAGGGATATCGAACGGTTGCTGCCGATCCCAGCTTAATTCCTCTTGGCTCGATTGTCTATATCCCGTTTTTCTCATCCTCTCCAAACAAAGGATTCTTTGTTGTTGAGGACACCGGTAGTTCTATAAGGGGCAACAAGATCGATGTTTACACCCACGATTTTGATATAGCGTCGAATTTTAAAGAAGATCTTCTGGTGTATGTGGTGAAGAAACCTTGAAAAGATCACCGATTCTCTTTTTCCTATTCGTTGGAATAATTTCAGTTACAGCATCGGGAACGATAACTCTTGGTCAGAGATATCCTCTGGGGATAATGCCTTCGGCACTCATTAAGGTTGAGAATAGCAGCGGAACGTACTTTGTAACCCTTGTTAAAGGGGACTCGGAGTTAGTGGTTTTCGATACAAGTTTCAGACCCATCACTATTTTCGATTCAATGCGAAACGATGGGATAAATGATCTCATCTATAGGGATGGGAAACTCTATTGCTTTGGATTCTACAGTGGGAGAGTGATTGTTGTCGATGTTTCCGGTCACCCCAGCAAATGGAAGAAGAGCGACGAGATTCCCACATCTAGCAGGTTAATCACTGGGTCCTTTATCGATGGAAAGGTTGGAATGTTGACTAATGATTTCGAGTTTCTTCTGCTCGACATCTCCAAGAGGGAGATAATAAAGAGGCAGGAGCTTCCAGTGATAGCTCTATCTATAGCGGAGGATTCGGAGTTCTTTTTTGTATCGCTCTTCCACAACTATAATCTTCTTACGAGTTCTCACGAGACAGAAAAAGGACTTCTAGTATTTGATGAATGGGGTAATCTGATAAAGGAAGCAGATATCGGTAAGCGGCCATCTTACATTCTTTTGGGGGGAGAGAAAATCTTCCTCGTTTCATATGTGGAGGAGAATCTCAAGATTCTTTCAAAGAGTGATTTGGCTGAGATCACTACAGTTCAGCTGGGTAAATATCCAAATTTCCCGGTGATTCACAACGGAAAGATCTGGATCGCATTGACCGGCGAAGACCAGATAATGACAGTGGATTTAGAAACTTACCGTACCCAGGAATTTGATTTGATGGGTCGCGGTCCAATAAAGGTTGTTCACAATGGAGATAGAATTTACGTTCTTGAGACCATTACTGGAACACTAGAAGTTTTGGATAGTAGGGGAAATACGATAGAATATGTAGAGTTAGATGGTTATCCGGTTGACATTGTTTTCAGTGGGAAAGAAGTTGCTGTTTTACTTCAAGAAGACTGGCAGACTGGCAAGAACACAGGAGCGCTTCAGGTAATTAGAAATTGATGATTTTGGAGGTTCACAATGATGAGGAAAGGCTTTTTCAGGCTCACTCTTTCGTTGATCTTAGTGATTATTTCAACAGTTTCTTGTGTAGATGTCTCGGTTAGACTACTCAAAGCGATTGATACGCAGTCTGTCGAGGAGGGGGAGACGCTTGAGATCGATCTGATGTCTTATGTTTTTCCTGCCCACATTGAAGAATCAATAGACTTCGAAATTCTGCGGGGAGTAGGTGAAATAGAGGATACAATATACGTCTTCAGC
>WOZY01000297.1 GCA_011620045.1 Mesotoga sp. | reverse complement strand
CGGTCGATTACGTAAAGTACTCTGGAAGAGAAAAGATCACAGGAATCTGGAAGGTTGGTGAAGACGTTCAGATTAGGGTCGCGGCGATTATCTGCACAAGTTTCGAGGAGGCCAAGGGTGTCGCAAGAAACGCCCTGCTGATTCTGCCTGAAGCCATTGATCTCGGGAGGCCATTTGTCACGGTTGAACGCCTTGGAATGCTATTCTCAATGATTGAACAGATAGAGCTTCCGGTGAGTTCGATAGCCTCGATCCTCGTTACAGACGATAATTACGACAAGAGGATATCTTCTTTCATGGAACTCATGTTTCTTGCTTTCAAAAAGGAACTTGCTCGTAAACCTCAGATGTCTCTTCAAAAGGAATGGACTAAAGAGGAACTGCAGGAGTTCATTATGGAGCGGTTGAAGCTTCCCACCATAGGAATGCTTTTTTCCTTGCTCGATTCTCCCATGGCAGGAGAAGATCTAGTTGAGAACATAAACGAATTCCTTAAGAAAAATGAAGGCGAACTCGTGAAAGGACCGATGGCGCTTGGGGCAATTATGGGTGCTCTTTCAAAACACTACTCCGGCATCAAAGAAGAGCTTGTACTGAGAGAGGGAAAGAGGTACAGACTTGCAGAAAAATACAGACCTTTGATCTCGGAGATTAAAACTCGCTTTGAAAGCGTCACACAGGCAGTATCGCGATAAACGGCTCATAGCGCTCGTTTCTTGCCGTGAGAATATAATTAGATATCTCGTGTAGAAAAAATGCGATACAGGGCAATTTACGAGGCCCGGCTTCGTAACCCTTATCACATGGGGTGTACAGAATTCGTGTTCAAAAGCAGGCTGTGCTATAATATGAATTATGAGTCATAATGACTATTATGACTCATATTTACAATAATCTGGGGGTTGATTATGAAGTTCAACGAATCGGTTGAGAGGTTCAAGGAGAACATGGAATTTGTTAGGAATATGTCTTCCAACACTATTGGTGCATATCTTTCCGATCTCCGTCATTTCGAAAGCTTCCTTAGCAGTCACGACATCGACTATACTACAGTGAAGAGAAGCGATATTGAACTCTTCGTGAAAGAGTATTCGCAGGGGAAATATTCCAAAAAGAAACCTTCGGCAACAACTGTAGCCAGAAACCTTTCGACAATAAGATCTTTTTACACATTTCTATACATCAGCGGAATGGTGGGGAAGGTCCCAACCGAGCTTATAAAGAATCCCAAGACGCGACGCAGGATTCCAGACTACATAAGTCACGATGAGGTCATGGAGATTCTCTCCTCTTTCAAGGAAACGAATCTCGGTAAGAGGAACAGGGCCATTGTGGCAACAATGTATTTCTGCGGATTGAGGGTCAGTGAAGTGTGCAAGCTCAGACTCGGCGATCTGCGTCTGGGAAGCTCTCCTGCAGTCAGGGTTATGAGTGGAAAGGGAAACAGAGACAGAGAGGTTCCCATGAACGACCAGGTTCTTACCATCCTGAAGGATTATCTCTCAATAAGGAAGGACTTTCCCGTTGATGAGTACGAAGATCACGTCTTTGTGGGAACTCGCGGAGAGCCAATGGCAAGAAACGTAATTCCCAAAGTACTAAATACGCAAGTAAAATTAGTATATCCAGATAAGAGAATACATCCACATTTATTCAGGCATAGCTTTGCTACACAGCTTTTACAAAAAGGGGCAAGTATAAAAACCGTACAAGAGTTACTAGGTCATGCAAATTTAGCTACTACAAGTATATATTTGCATATAACCGATAAAGAAAAACGAGCAGCTGTACAATTGCTATCAGATTGATATACAAGTATAAATGGCGGAGATTTCAAATGATTGATATACACAATCACACAACTTTTTCAGATGGAAGGAATACTGTGGAGGAGATAATACATTCGGCAGTAGATATCGGGCTTCAGGTCGTGGGTTTTTCGGATCATTTCGATCCTTATGTCTGTCAGGAAGTCTGTCTCCAGCCGGAACAGGTCAGCGGCTATCTGAAGGAAATAAGGAGTTTCGATGGAGAACTTCCCATTAAAGTGCTTGCCGGTCTGGAACTCGGGCTGCAGTCTGAAGGGATTCTCTGGCCAGGAGAGGAAATGGATTACTATCTCTACTCTGTTCACACAGTTCCTGGCAGGCCTGATCTAAAGAGTCTCGAAGATCCCTGGGAAATCTACCTTCAGGAGGCGACTCTCGCCGTCGATCTTATCGATAGGCCGGGTTTCTTTGGACACCTGGATTTTTTGAGGAGACACATACCATTTGGAAGACCGCCGAAACCCGGACCGCTGATAGATCGTCTTCTCATGAAGTTGGTTTCGAATCATGTTGGGCTAGAAGTGAACACTTCGGGCTGGATGTATGGACTTGGAGATCCATCGCCCCAGTCATGGGTAATCGAGAGGTATCTCGAACTGGGTGGCAATCTCCTGACAATAGGATCTGACTCGCATAGAGCGCAACAGGTCGGGAAGTACAGCGCTCAAGCCGTTTCATTGTTAAAGGGAATTGGAGTGAGAGAGGTGTTTTACTGTGAGAACGGCAGTTACGTACCTTTCAGAATCCTGGAGGAAGAATGACTGAAGAAGAGTTTTCTGGATTTTCCAGCGAGACGCTTTCGTTCTTGATTGATCTGGGAATGAATAACAACCGCTCATGGATGGAGAAGAACAGGGACCGGTATCGCCGGGTCTTGCTTGAACCATTCAGGAGCCTCGTAAAAAGCATCGGTCCTTTTATGGAGGATCTCGATCCATTCATCGAGATCAGCCCTCAAGTTGGGAAAACTATAAGCAGAATCAGCAGGGATGCGAGGCGCAACAAGGGAAGGCCTCCATACAGAACCAACATGTGGTTTACCTTCAGGGTTCCAGTTCCGGATTGGAAGGACTCTCCGGGCTTCTTCTTTGAACTCTTTCCCGACCGGTACAGATACGGAATGGGTTTTTACCTGCCTTCTCGCGAGACGATGGCCAAGCTTCACGAAGAGATCTGGAAGAATCCTGACAGATTCATTGACAAAACCAGAATCCTTAGAGAGAGCGACTTTTCAGTGTTCGGAGAGAAGTATAAAAGAAGAAGAAAGAGAGACGATGTTCCCGAAGAGTTGATCGAATGGTTCCAGTATAGAGATTTCTACATAGCTGCCAATCGCGAGGTCGATGAAGTTCTGCTTTCTTCGGCACTTGTGGAGCATCTGAAGATAGCGTTCTCCTCACTTTCAGAGCTATACGAATACTTCTGGGAGCTGAAGATGAGAGAAAGCGAAGACTTGCCTTAGACAATCGGATCTAGAGATTATCACAGAGATGCTTGACGATTCTCTGTGAGGCTTTGCCGTCCCCGAAGGGATTTGTGGCTCTCGCCATCCGGAAGTATTCCTCCGAGTCGCTCAGAAGTCTCACCGTCTCGCAGAATACTGTTTTTCTGTCGGTTCCTACAAGTTTCGCTGTTCCTGCCTGGATTGCTTCAGGCCTTTCAGTTGTGCGCCTGAGAACAAGAGTAGGCTTTCCAAGAGCGGGGGCCTCTTCCTGTATTCCGCCAGAATCGGTCAGTATCAGCTTTGATTTCTCCATAAGTGATACAAATGGTAGATAGTCGAGCGGGTCGGTCAAAACGATCCGTCTGTGTTTCTCGAGCTCGGGAAAGACAATCTCCCTTACAGCGGGGTTGAGATGAACCGGGAAGACGACTTTCAAATTCGGAAATTGGGCAAGGATATCCTTTATGGCTTTCATAACCTCTCGCATCGGCTTGCCCCAATTTTCCCTTCTGTGCATCGTTACGAGAATGTACTCATCTCCCTCTACACCTATGGACTCCCTGTAGCTGGAAGTCAGTTTGGACTTGTTATCGGTCACCCACAGCAATGCATCGATCACGGTGTTGCCTGTCACAAGCATGCGGTCCTCCCGAACGCCCTCATTCATCAAAT
The DNA here is from genome assembly GCA_011620045.1 of Mesotoga sp. GTDB lineage: Bacteria > Thermotogota > Thermotogae > Petrotogales > Kosmotogaceae > Mesotoga. The sequence continues at coordinate 1,577 of WOZY01000297.1, read as the reverse complement.
TCCTCTTTGCCGTTTCCGTCGGAGGATAGTGATAGGTTGAAATCACTCCATTCAGTCTTCGGTTGATTTCTTCTGGGAAGGGATCATAAACGTTTTCTGTTCTAAGCCCAGCTTCAACGTGACCGACAGGGATTTTGTGGTAGAAAGAAACCAGCGCCCCTGCGAATGTCGATGTCGTGTCGCCCTGGACGAGAGTCATATGAAAATCATTCTCCGAATAGATCTCATCAAGCTTGTCGATCAACCTGGAAGTGAGGCTCGCCAGAGACTGTCTCTGGCGCATTATGTTCAGATCGAAATTCGGTTCTATGCCGAAGAGAGATAGAACCTGGTCAAGCATCTCTCTGTGCTGAGCAGTTGCAATAACTACGGGCTCAAGAGGTGAATTCTTGAGGGCGAGGTAGACGGGAGCCATTTTCACCGCCTCGGGTCTGGTCCCGAAAATCAAAGCGACCTTTTTCATTTTCATCAGCCTTCTGCCCTTCCCCCTTAAAACTTTCGTAAGAGCCATTTCAGTATATCATAGTTCTCTTTTCTACTTGTTTGAAAAGATATCGACAATAATCGCCTTTCTCTCGCATCTTCCGTGTATTATAATCTTTTGTGGAGGTCTCTATGACGGCAAGCACAGCTAGAAGCACGGCTCTCTTTGCTATAGCAACTATGTTATCAAGGATAACGGGTCTCGCCAGAGACTCTCTATTTGCAAATTACTTCGGGACGTCGGCCCAGTATGATGCCTATCTTGTCGCAATCATGATTCCCTTCTTTCTAAGGAAGATTTTTGCCGACGGCGCAATGACAATGGCTTTCGTTCCTCTTTTCAACGAAAAGCTGAAGAACTCCGGTAAGAGGGCTTTCACATTCGCCTCAACCGTTATGGTCTTCGTTTTGATAGTCTCCGGATCGATTTCGGCGGGCGGGATGGTTTTCTCCGAAGGGGTTGCCTCAGTCTTCGCCGGTGGCTTCGATCAGGCGGCTCTTGAGCTGACATCCAGACTCATCAGAATCTCTTTTCCCTTTATTGTTCTTGTCTCTCTCTGGGCAGTCTACTGCGGAGTCCTGAACAGTCTCGATGCCTTCTTCATCGCGGCGATAACTCCCATGTTCATCAATCTCTCAACGATTGCAGGCATTCTGCTTTCAGCCAGGTTTTCTCCTCCGATCGTTGGTCCCACTATCGGCTTTCTGGCCGGAGGAGCTATACAGCTTCTTGTAGTAGCCCTGGCCGCCCGATCAAAAGGCTTTGTTTTCAAGCCGGGATATAACAAGAGCGATGCGAAGGAGTTCCTTGTTCTCTTTCTGTTCTCGGCGATATCTCCGGCAATAAACGAGATCAATTCCTTTGTGGATATAAGAGTCTCAACCGAACTGGGCAGAGGGACCGTCTCCAGCCTTGGTTACGCGCAGCGGCTTTATCAGCTTCCGCTTGGTGTCTTTGCCATTGCCGTGGCAACTGTGGCGCTTCCAAAGCTCTCAAAGCTTACTTCCGCAGATTCGAAGGGGAGGTTCAGAAAATCTCTGTGGGATTCTCTGACGGTGCTTGCCTTTCTGATCATTCCTTCTACTCTTGGACT
>WOZY01000114.1 GCA_011620045.1 Mesotoga sp. | reverse complement strand
GAGCATGCGGTTCATACCCGCAGAGTCGTCAGTTCGATTCTGACCGCCGCCACCATGTATTTGTGTACACTTGTAGGGTATGAAGCGCCTAGATCAAAACGACCTGGCCTCCCATGGGAGGTCAGGTCGTTTTTGCTTGAGTTTTTCGGCGATCCAAAATCACTGTTTCATTAGCTCCAAGGCTTGTGGAACTGCCCGTGCCAGTGATCAGCAGTGTTCACTAAACGTCCGGTTTTTGCTATCATGGTGAGGCACTAATCTGAATAAGGAACCAACCCGCTATAGATCTCTCCCGCATAAAGAGAAGTGTCTTCACACAATATTGACTGGAGATGTTTTCACTTACTGCTTCTGAAGAGCTGCCGATAAAAGCCAATTATTCTATTTCTCGTCCTAAGGACGATTTGAGTAATAGGGGGACCGGTCTTCTGGCAGTTTTGTTTCTGCGGGGACTGTATTTGCGGAAAGGTGTGACTTCGTGTTCTTCTCTAGGAAACTACGACCAATACTATACTGTAATCTATCCTGGAATGAAGAAGCGTTAGCGACAAGAAGATACATGGTCGAAAAACCTTTCACTGTCAGTCACTGCGAAAGAAATGCAACTTTGAAAAATGGCCGGTTCCTAGATGTTGTCCATGACTATCGTAAAGCCACGAACGAATTCGGCTATTACCATGATTACAAGCCCTACGACTAAAATCGGGATAACGCTGGATACTGTGATTTTCACCACCCATGTTCCTTATTCTATGCTTCTCCTTTTGAGTCAATCTCTCTCTTGAGTAGATTTAATTATGATGCATTACGTTTTTCGAGTAGCTTGTTAGTGATGCCTATTGACAGCTATATTATTCCTATTGATGAAGAGATAAGATAAGAAAGGGACTCCAGACTTATTTGAACTGAGGCGGGATATTATTCCCCGCCGTCCTCCTTCAAGTGGATAAATATTTTTATGGGGCAAAAAACTAAAGGCACTATGATGATATTTGTGCAAGCATCTTCTAAGCGCTCCAGGAACGATCTGAGATGATTAGGGTCCATCTGATGAAAACAGCAAAAAACAATTCAGTTTCTCACAAAATTCTTCCGTTTTCCTCCTGTTATTTGAGCCAGATACGATGCAAGAATTGACTTCGATTTTAGCTATAATTTTAGAGAAAGGGGAATTTCCTCCTTTTCTCTGTATTCTGCCGTTGGAAAAACAAATACACGCGAGGTGAGAGAGATGATTGAAGGCAAAGAAGTCGCCTCAGCAGGTCAGCTAAGATACGGAATGGTAGGTGGGGGCGAAGGTTCATTTATTGGTGATGTTCATAGAAAAGCAATAGCGATGGACGGTCTTGCAAAGCTTGTTGCCGGCTGTTTCTCGATCTATTACGACGACACAGTTAGAACCGCGAAGAAACTCTGCGTTTCTGATGATAGAGTTTACAAGGATTTCAAGGAAATGGCCTCCAAAGAGTCTGCAAGAGAAGATGGAATAGACTTTGTGAGTATCTGCACCCCAAATGCTACTCACTTCCCAATCGCAAAGGAATTTCTCGAAGCAAATATTAACGTCGTTTGTGAGAAACCTCTTACCGTTGATGAATCAGAAGCAGAAGAGCTGGCAGCTCTTGCGAAAGAGAAGAATCTTCTCTTTGCGGTTACCTATGCTTATTCCGGTTATGCAATGGTCAAACATGCCAGAGAAATGATACAAAGGGGCGACATTGGAGAAGTCCGAGTTGTAATGGGTGAGTATGCGCAGGATTGGCTGGCTACTCGTTTAGAAGACACGGGTAACATGCAGGCTTCCTGGAGAACCGACCCCTCTCAGACAGGTAAGTCGAACTGTGTCGGAGATATTGGAAGCCACATTGAAAACACTGTGGCTTACATCACCGGCTTGAAACTGAATTCGCTTTGCGCCAGTCTTGACTCATTTGTTCCCGGCAGAACGCTGGATGACAACGCAGAGATTCTCGTCAGGTTCGACAATGGGGCTCGAGGAGTCTTCTGGGCATCACAGGTTGCAATCGGTCACGACAACGGTCTTAAGGTGAGAGTTTTCGGAAGCAAAGGATCCATAGAATGGGATCAGGAAAACCCAAACTACCTGAAGGTCGCGTATGTGGGGGAACCGGTTCAAATTCTTTCAAGAGGTGGAGGTTACATGCTCCCGTCTGCGGCAAACGTCTCCAGAATACCTGCGGGACATCCCGAAGGTTACTACGAAGCTTTTGCGAACATATACAGGAATTTCGCAACGACTCTTATAAAGAAGAAAAATGGAGAAGATCTGTCTGGTGCAGACTTTCCCACAGTAGAGGATGGTCTGGCAGGAGTTAGATTCATTGGAAAGGCAGTCGAGAGCTCCCAGAAGGGAAGCGTTTGGCTAGATCTGTAATTAGGAGGCTTTAGTATGGGTAAGAGACCTGTTACGCTATTTACCGGTCAGTGGGCCGATCTCACTTTCGAAGAAATCTGTGAGAAGGCCAGTTCATGGGGATATGATGGTTTGGAGATAGCATGTTGGGGCGATCATATGAATCTCGAAATGGCTGCGAAGGATCCAAAGTACGTCGATGAAAGAAGGCGAATCCTCGAAAAACACAAGCTAAAATGCTGGGCTATCGGAGCACATCTAATGGGACAGTGTGTAGGTGATCTGTACGATGTCAGACTTGACGGCTTCGCACCTGCAAGCTGCAAAGGAAGTCCCGAAAAGATTCGAGCATGGGGGATCGAGCAGATGATGTACGCACCAACGGCAGCGAAGAACATGGGCTGCTATACAGTGACTGGCTTTACGGGTTCACCTGTTTGGAAGTTCTGGTATTCATTCCCTCAGACATCGGAAAAAATGGTGGAAGATGCTTATAAAGAGATAGTTGATCTCTGGACACCGATTTTCGATAAGTTTGACGCTGAAGGAATTACCTTTGCTCTCGAAGTTCATCCCACTGAGATTGCATTCGATTATTACACTGCAGAAAGGTTGCTCAAAGCATTCAAGGGCAGAAAGACGCTTGGCTTCAATTTCGATCCAAGCCACCTCATCTGGCAGGGAGTCAAACCCCACCTTTTCATAAGGGACTTCGCTGAAAGGATCTATCATGTACATATGAAGGACGCCGCAGTGACATTAGACGGAAGGGCAGGGATACTTGGATCAATGATGACCTTCGGTGACACTAGACGCGGATGGAACTTCAGATCGCTCGGTCACGGTGACGTCGATTTTGAAGAGATAATTAGAGAACTGAATGACATAGGTTATAGCGGTCCCTTATCAGTAGAATGGGAAGACAGCGGAATGGAAAGAGAATTTGGAGCGAAAGAAGCAGCCGATTTTGTGAGAAAAGTTGACTTTGAGCCTTCAAACGTCGCTTTTGACGATTCAATGAGAAGTTGAGGAGTGACCTAATGGGTGATGCCCTAATAAAGACCCAAGGAATTTCAAAGGAATTCTCAGGGGTCAGAGTTCTTGACAATATAGACATTGAGATAAACAGGGGAGAAATCTTCGGGATAATCGGAGAAAATGTCGCCGGCAAGTCTACGCTTGTCAAGATACTCAGTGGAATCTACACACCCACAGAGGGAAAGGTCTTCTTTGAGGGTAATGAAGTAGATATCAAGGACCCCTTGCATGCGAAAGCGATTGGCATCTCCATTATCCCTCAGGAATTCAATCTGATTAACGAACTCAACGTATATGAAAACATCTTTCTAGGAAGTGAGATTACGCGCAGAGGCTTTCTCAAAAACAGAGAGATGAAGAAGAGGACTGTCTCGCTTCTGGAGGAGCTCAAGAAATCAATACATCCCGAGGAGAAAATTGAAAGGCTAAGTGTAGCCCAAAAACAGATGGTTGAAATAGCGAAGGCAATTGCTTTTGATTCTAAGCTCCTGATAATGGATGAACCTACAACAGTCTTAACTCTAAATGAGATTGAGATCCTCTTTGACCTAATGAGAAATCTCAAAGAGAGCGGCGTCACGATCATCTACATATCTCACAAACTTAAGGAAGTCAGGGAGATCTGTGATAGGGTTTTGGTTCTGAGAGATGGAAAGATGATTAGCACCAGCCGAACTGACGAGGCAGATGAAGAAGAAATGGCGAGGAGGATGGTTGGTCGTGAACTGAGCCAGGTCTTTCCCGAGAAAGTTTCGCCATCTGAAGAGATTGTCTTTGAAGTTGAGGGTCTAACTTCGCATGGCCTTCTGGAAGACATTTCCTTCGGTCTTCGCAAAGGTGAGATTCTCGGCTTTGCTGGTCTGGTAGGCGCCGGAAGGACTGAGCTTGCCGAGACGATCATTGGCATCAGGAAGAAAGACTCCGGCAAGATCATCATCAACGGAAGACCTGTTGAGATTAAATCTCCTATCGATGCAGTGAAGAACAAAATAGCTTATTTGTCTGAAGACCGCCAGGGAAGCGGAGTGATCACTTCGTTCGACATGATAAAGAACACCACCCTCATTTCACTGCCTGCCTACTCTAAGATACTGATCAACAGCAAGTTGGAGAAGGAGAAGACAAAGAAGTACGTCGACAAATTCAACATCAGGGCAGCCTCTCTGAAGACTAGGCTGGAGTTCTTCAGCGGTGGAAATCAGCAGAAAGTGTCTCTTGCCAAATCCCTCGATCCGGAGCCCGAAATATTCATCTTTGATGAACCGACGAGAGGAATTGACGTAAACGCGAAGAGAGAAATATACAGATTCATGAACGAGCTAGTTAGGGAAGGTGTATCCTGTATTCTGATCTCCTCTGAACTTGAAGAAATCATAGGCATGTGTAATCGCGTGATCGTTATGAAAGAAGGAAGGATAACGGGAATCCTTGAAGGAGACCATATCAACGAAGAGGAGATAATGCTTTACGCCACTGGACTCAAGGGGGTTGCTTAGATGGCAAGAGAAAATGTTGGTAGACGATTCGAATACGAGAAGTTTGGTCCATTAATAGCTCTTGCGATTCTATTCGTGATATCCGCTTTCGCCAGCCCGTATTTTCTTCAGACTCAGAATCTTCTGAATATTTTGAGGCAGGTTTCTTATACTGGAATCATAGCGCTTGGAATGACATTCGTCATCATTTCCGGAGGGATAGATCTTTCAGTTGGGTCAATGGTTGCTCTGGTAGGTGGAGTCGTGATTCTTGCGCTTAACTGGCTTGTTGGGGTATTCGGTGCAGGGGGGGAAGCATGGGCAATACTCCTGGCACTTCTCGTCGGTCTGCTTTTTGGTGCTGGTCTGGGAGCGCTTAATGGATTGATGGTTACTCTAGGAAAGATTGCCCCTTTCATTGCCACCCTCGGCACTATGGCGATATTCCGATCAATGGCGTTGTATATCGGAAGCGCAGGTGTCTTCAGATCGGAAAGCAGACTCTTTCCCGATCTGGGAATGGGAAGCGTGCTGGGAATACCTAATCCAGTCGTTGTATTCATAAGTCTCGCAGTCGTATTCGCAATTATTCTCAATAAGACTCGATACGGAAGATACCTCTGCGCTGTTGGCTCCAATCCAAAG
>WOZY01000006.1 GCA_011620045.1 Mesotoga sp. | reverse complement strand
CTTGGTGGCCTTATTATCATCAGATGATTCTGCCACTGGATATTCTGCCATGTAACTGAATCAAACTTTATGGTCTCAATCTTTATCAGCTCTTGCGATGGCGATTCCACAATCAAAGCCTTTCCGTCTTCAAGGTTCGAGGGAAGAGTATCTGAATGGAGAAACGCGTCCATTGTAAGCGCTGAAAGTACGGTTGAGATAATTAGGATAAGAGAAATCACGACAGTCTTCATTTCATGCACCTAAGGTCTTTAATAGATTAGCGGTGACTTCTTTCAGTTTCTCAACTACATCTTCCGGTCCCGTAATTCTTGCTTCTTCATTTGAGGCAAGGAACATAACCAGGTCCCCAAAGTGAAAAAAGTGATAGACACGAAAGTCCTTTTCAAAGTCAAAGCGAGCTTCACTGAACTTAGCCCCACGAGGGAACAGCTTCTTCCACAGCATTGGCTCTTCCATGTATCTCCTGCTTGTGATCTTCACTTTGTCTACTTCATCCGACCTGACAAAGCAAAGTTCACCATCTTCTTGAACTCCGCAGAATCGCTCTTGTCTTTCATCAAAGCAGGCAGGACTGAAGAAGAACTCATTACCTCCTCGAAGAACAACTTTCACAGCCTTCTTTCGATTAATAGCCTTAAGGAAGATTGAGCTGACAAGATTCTCGCTCTTTGTTTGCGACTTCATGCTGTCGTCGAAGAGGGAAGGTAGCCGATACGTTTCGGAATAGAAGTATTCTTTCCTAGTGCGGGAGTATTTTAGTGGAGCGCCCAGATTTGTTCTCATGTACTTGAAATCTCTCAGAGCCTGACGGCTGGAGATGCCGAACTTTCCAGTGTATTCGTTCATGGAGGCCGGATCATTGCTTGACAGGCGGTCATGTAGCCAAATGATTCTCATTTCTCTTGACATATCTACCACCTCCAGGAGTTCGGACGAAAGCCAGCCAATCTTCGCAGATCTCAATTCGAAGATGTTAGAATTGCAATTGTATTATACAGAATTAGATAGACTAAATCTAGGAGCCGATGATGGAGAACAGGTATGATTAAAGGAATCATTCTTGATCTGTTCGGTACTATTGTGAGTAACAAAAGGCTCTTCACCCCTATTTGCTCAAAGATGGCGGCAGACTCTGGAATTGAAGTAGATGAAATCGAGCGAGATTTCGTTGATCTTTACAGACGCCACTTCAAGAATTGTCATCGTTTGCCATTTCGGCCAGAAAGATATTACTATTACCTTCTAATAACGGAACTGATCGAAAAATACGATCTGCCTGAGGACATGGAATCATACTGCAATTTCATGTACGACTCCTTTTCAAAGCTTCCCGCCTATTCAGATTCTAAGATACTTAAGAAGATGTGCAAGGAGTTCACCACTGCGATTCTCACTAACGCCGATGATGTCTTCGTCAAGAAAGTGATTGAGAGAAACAGAATTCCTCACCACGTGCTGTTGACTTCGGAGACTGCGAGATCATACAAGCCTTCTGAAGAGATCTTCGAAAAGATCTTATCACTTATAGGACTAGATAAAACCGAGGTCGTCTTTGTTGGCGACAGTATTCAGGTCGATATGCTGGGAGCTTCCGGCGCCGGAATAAAGGGAATACTTATCGATAGATCCAAATCCTATTTTGACTACGTGCTCAGAATAGAAAGCCTAGAGGAGTTGCCTAGCCTGCTAAGGCAACTTTGAGAGCACTTTCGAATTCTATGATGACTCTTTCAAGATCGTCTCGAGAAACGTTCAGATTCGTCACGAATCGCCATTCACCACCCTCGGGAGGATTGATCTTTATACCCTTTTCCAGAAGCGTCTCAACTATGAGTCGTGAACATACGTTGTTAGTGAGCCTGAAGAAGACCATGTTTATGTCTAGCCTTTCAGAGAAAACCTCGATGCCAGGTATCGTTGAGAGACCTTCGGCGAGAAATCTTGCGTTTCTGTGATCTACTGAGAGACGATCGATCATTCTCTCCAGAGCGAAAATTCCTGCAGCGGCAATAATCCCGGCCTGTCGCATAGCACCGCCCATAATCTTTCTTCCCTTTCTAGCCTTTTTTATGAACTCCTTCGTGCCGACAAGCATTGAACCTATCGGTGCTCCGAGACCTTTAGATAGACAAAACATGACTGAATCGGACTGAGCAGCGATTTCTGCCGGGCTTACTTGAGCAGCAATCGCGGCGTTGAAGATTCTTGCACCGTCAAGATGGAGAGGAATACTTCTCTTTTTCGCAAGTTCGTAGACTTCCTTCATGTATTCCATGGGGAGTAAACGTCCGCTGGAATGTGCATTCTCCAGGCAGATTAGTCCCGTTCTAGGATAGTGAAGATCTTCAGACCTGATCGCTTTCCTGATTCTTTCCACCGAAGGCATGCCGTCGTCACAATCAAGAGTTCTCATTTGGACTCCGGCTATCACAGCAGAAGCACCTGCCTCGTGAACAATGATGTGATTTGAAGCAGGTATGATCACCTCATCGCCCCTTAACGTATGTGTCAGGATTGAAAGTTGATTTCCAAAGGTTCCGGATGGCACAAAGAGCGCGGCCTCTTTTCCGAGTATGCCCGAGGCTATCTCTTCCAGCCTGTTTACTGTCGGATCGTCTCCATAAACATCGTCTCCCACTTCTGCATTGGCCATTACCCGGCGCATTTCTTCGCCGGGGACCGTAACTGTATCACTTCTGATGTCTATCCACTTCACGACGGCACCTCCAAAGCTTTGTTATGAAAACAATTATAAACCAGAACCGTTAAGTAAAGAAAAAGCCGGATCTATTGATCCGGACTATATGGGGTTCCTATCTAAGGGGGATAGGGGGGTTATAAACTATAATAATTCTAGTTTGTTTTCATTAATATCACCTTGTGTTAATAAGGCGAAATAATGGAGGATCAGTTGCTTATAGTTTAATAACCCCAAACATTATTAACATAGGTTCATTTTTGTGCCAAGACATATGAGATGCACAATGGATCCTAAGAATACCAAGGCCACAAACGGAGCAAGATAATGTCGCGCAAGAGGCAGAAGCTCTCGAAAGGTGATTCTCTTTAAGGCCTTTCAGAATTGAGCGGCACACCTAGCATCTTTGATTAGCGTTCCTGATCGAAGGAACCTTGTCGTTGTTCATGAATTAAATCCAGTTGTAGCTTCGCTCCGGGTAATGATCTCAAGAACCTTACCAAGCTTTTACACGTATACTTGTCGTATAGAAATCCTCTTCTCTTCACAACAGCTCTTGAAGGGGCATCTATCGCATAGTTTGAAGCGTATGTCGCTGTGACAGCCGCAGCAGTTGATTTCGGAGAATGCAATATCGAATCCAAAGTCTTTCGACCAACGATTTGCAGTTTCTCTCTTCAACGAATCATCGTTAGCTGAAGTGGCTCTGTATTTCTCGCAATGAGTGCAGTCTATGCCACAGAATGCTATCATATTAATACCACGGTCCCTGACCCGCTACAATTGCAACATCTGCTTACAGATAGAGCATATCATTATGTGAAGCACTGACATAACCATGGAGGGAAGATTTGAAACCATTGGTAACGGAAGAGGTTTACAGAGTACGGTATTATGAGCTGAAAAATGATTGGAAGGCTTCAATTTCATCTATTATGGACTATTTCAACGATGTTGTGACGTTGCAGACTGTGCAGATTGGCCACGGCGTCGACGTAATGAGCAGGGGAGAATATGCATGGCTACTTCTTCGCTGGGAAATAAGGGTCGACAGGTACCCTGACTACATGGAGAGAGTTGTTGTTCGAACTGTTCCGCATTCTATGGACAGGTACTACGCTTACAGGCGTTTCGAAATCCATGATAATTCAGGTGAATGTATTGTTGAAGCCGATTCTCAGTGGATTTTGATCGATCAGAAGAAGCGGAGACCTGTTCGGATAGGGGAAGAGTTCTATAGAAGATACGGTATTGACACAGACTTTCATCAACCTCTCTCTTTCACGAAAATTCCAGAACCGGAAACTGCGGATAGGAAAGTCTCTCTAAGAGTCCGCCGGTCAGATTTAGACACAAATGGACATTCAAACAATGTATCGTATGTCAAATGGATAATTGAGACAGTTCCGAAAGAGATCGAGAACAGGCAACTGCGAAGGCTTGCTATTAAATACATACACGAGTCAAGAAGAGATGATGAGGTTGTAATAACTGGCACGTTCAGAAAATGCAGTGATTTCGTTGAGGGAAGGCACCGGATAAGTATCGGCGAAAGATTACTGACACTGGCCAGGACTGAGTGGATATGAAGGACGGCAGAAACCGCCCTTCTAGACCACTCTATTAGACAAGTGAATCCGGGTCCACGTAATCATCTAGCCAATAGGCATCTGGGTTTCTATCGAAGGCCATGAATAGATCATATCGTCTGGGATCTGCCGCTCTATGGTACTTCATGTATATTTTCTTCTCATCGAGTCCCACATACTCTATCTTTCCAGTTGCATGAGACATTACGAATCTAGCTCTCTTCGCAAGGCCGGAGACTCTGTCAATAGACTTCTTGAAAATCGCATAACCCTTTTCAGCTGGAACGGCGTAAGTATGATTTCCCTTGGTTGGTCTGCACTGGAAGACATAGTAAGGCGGTACTCCTATGAATGAAAGCTTTCTGAATAGTTCTGTCATTACCTCAACGTCGTCGTTGACTCCCCTTATCATTGGAGTCTGATTGCAGATCACTGCACCTGCATCCCTCAAAATGTTTAGGCCTCTGATTGCTACGTCCGTAAGCTCTGTAGGATGATTGAAGTGTGCCATTATGTATATTCTTTTCTCTGGAGTGCTATACTTCTTCACCATTTCAGGAAGATCGGGATCATTTATTATTCTGTAAGGGTTAAAAGCAACCATCTTACTTCCAAACCTGATTATTCCAACATGATCGATCTCTCGAAGTCTCCTAACAATGTCGCCCAGCTTTTCCGTAGAAAGTATTAGCGAGTCTCCTCCTGTAAGAAGAACATTTGTAATCTCCTTGTGCTTCTTAATGTACTCTATACCTTGCGTGACGTCATTGACAACTTCTTTGTTTTCTACTGAAAACAGTCTCTTTCTGAAGCAGAACCTGCAGAAGCTCCCGCAGACCTTCGAGACAAACAGCAAAGCGGTGTCTGTATATTTATGCTCCATACCGGGAGCTACCGTGTACTTATGCTCCTGTGAAGCATCTAGATCTCCCCACTCGTCAAGTTCTTCGAGATCGGGCACGATTATCCTCTTGATAGGGTCTTGCGGGTCTTCCCAATTGATAAGCCCAAGATAATAGTCATTTGCCCTGAATGGATAGATTTCAGTTACTCTTTTTATCTCTCTTTTCTGTTCATCATTGAGATCTTCGATTTTGTCAACGTTCGTGAGATATTTTGGTTTCTGCAAATTGATCACTCCTTACCTGGATTAAAGATTTACGTCAATGTCTTTCTCTTAACGATGTGCAAAAACACTTTCAAAAGAAGACTCCCAATGGTCGAAGCACACTGAGCATAAACC
>WOZY01000139.1 GCA_011620045.1 Mesotoga sp. | reverse complement strand
TATTTGTGACCGTACCATCTAGTGGAAACTTGGGAGGTTCTACAAACAACTTCTTTGCGCTAATCGGTCTTCGAGCTTGGTAACAGAATAACGATAGAGTAAGGTTTTCGGTCTGGGGAAGAAGAGATTCTCTTCTTAGCTTCTGTACTATAGGCCACAGTTAACCCCCAGAGAGCCCCCGCGAAGCGCGGGGGCCTTTTTATTGAAACTCGCGGCCGTAAGCTGCTGAATGTCTTCGTGTCACTTTAATTATTCGATCGGTTCTGAGTATTCAACGAAATAAGGCCCTCTGAAAACTACGGGCGATCTCTCAAGATATTAATGCGCTATTTAGGTCGAAGGCGTCATCATAGCAGTCGATGGTTTTTGAATCGGCTATTGATAGCTGTATAATAGTTAATTAAAGAGGGGGAGTATATGTTTCGAATGGATAATAGAATTGTTGAACTCGCTTCTCACGAGCTGGATTTGCATCCCGAAGCAAGGCTCGACGATCTTTACAAGCTATTCTATCAGGGGACTTTTGGTCCGAAGCATATAATGGAAGATCAAGCGGCTGCCCTTAGATTTCTTGCCGAAGAGATCGACTGTGATGAGTTCGATCAGGTTCTCTGGCAGGATGTCAGTTATATGGAAAACTTCTTCAGGATCAATCTTGTTATTGTGAAGAACCGGCAGGTACTTATCGACGATCTCTTCCGCGCACTGGTTGCCAGCAGCAGAATGGGCGCCACCATTTCACACGATGAATGGAAGGAAGAATGGTATAGGATACATCGCGTGCTCAGAGACGCACTTCCTGAGGAGATCTTCACTCCTGAGTCCTCAATGGTTGTTAAGGAAGCCATTGAAGGCGAAAAACTGGTGCATCACAGCGCTCCTTATAAGCGAAGCTATCACCCTCACTACAGAGTGATAAGCCGAGAATGGTTCGAAAAGCTCATCGGAACTACTTACTGATCGGAACCTTTGTTTTCTATGCTCTCCATCGTCTTCGATTCATCCTGTTTTTTGAGATCTAGATCCAGTATCCCGTTATCGGCTTCTTTTAGTGTACTTGACCGTGCTCGAGAGATGACTTCTTCATTTATAAAGAATCAAGTCAGTTAGTATGCAAATTATCATCATTCAATGTGTTCAGAGGGCACGCAGTTAGAAAAAGAAGTCGATTGGGCAAAGCTTCCAAGGAATTGACAAAACCTTCTGTCGAAGCCATATTCATCCGCAAACCGATTTTCCGTAGACGGAAAAGCCGAAAGCGGATTATCCGTGGCCGGAAAACCCGCCTCTACTAAATAATGATATTACTAAAGGATACTTCGTATCGAACAAGCTCGATTCATGACATCTAAGTAACGGTGAAAGCCTCTGAACAAAGAAGCGATTTGCAATCGAAGGGGAGACCAAGATCGGAAGTTATTGCTGCTTTTTCGACAGCCTGCTGGTGATTGCTAGGATACTAGAGGTGTCGACAATAGTAAGGAAACAGTTCAGAAAATCGCCTTTTCCCGAGTCTCTATTCAAGGAAGATCCGAACTTGAAGGATTCATCTCCTAATGGTGTTTTCAAAAAGCTTTCTCTATCCAGTAGTTTCAGTAAAGAGTGACCAGTTATTTTATCGAGATACTTGCTTCTGGCAAAATAGAAATTGCCAGAATCATCTGGTTCTTGCGGCGAGCGTTTTTGCACCCTGGGTGCCACTGCAGCATTACTCTTCGGTGAAGTACGTCTATAACGAAATTTCGTACTTTGAGAATGGAGAGCAGAAGGAAATGATATACGGGGTAACGATCGATCGCGATGAAAACCATTTCATCCTGAATTACGATACTACCTATTTCTACCCCTCGACACTGAGCTTACTTCAGACATGATGTTCGGTCAGCAATTCTCAGTGATGATCTACATCTTATTGAATCCGATGCTATCCTTCATTTATGATGCAATTGACCTGGAAGAGCAGATGAATACGAAGCTATACGGATTCGGTACTCTCAAATACGAGGGACTGTATTCCGCAGAAAGAAAGAATGGAACGTATACTGGAACAAAAGTCGCTTTATACAATGAGCACAAAGAGTTGTCGATGTACTGGATAATTGATCCGAATATTCCTTTCGCTCTTGAAACCTACACGGGCGACGATTACTCAGATAACTCTACTACAATCACTCTTTGGGACTATGCCTTTAATTGATTGAGGATTCGATCAAAAGGCGCCTTAAGGCGCCTTTTTGTTTATAATAAATCAACGAGAGAGCTGCTGAATGGAGTTCGCCAAGACATAATTCCATCACGGCGGCTCGTTGGAAGTGACAGTTGAAGAACATGAACGGTTCCTCGTTCCTGTAAAAGAGCCGTTCAAGGAGGAAGGCATGGATTTAGCGAGAATTAGGCATGACTTACATGAGATTCCGGAGATTGGATTCAATGAGTTCAAGACTCAAGAGTACATAATGAGTTTCCTGAATCGATTATCTATTTCCTACGAAAAGGTTGCGGGCACAGGAATCCTGGCGAAGTGGAAAAAGGTTGAAGGCCCCTACGTTCTATTTCGGGCCGATATGGATGCTCTTCCTGTTTTTGAAGAGACAGATGCTCCTTTCAAATCTGCTCATGAAGGTTTTATGCATGCTTGCGGCCATGATGTTCATATGACAATTCTCATTGGACTTATAGAGAGGATAGTAAGAAACGATCTTAAGCGAAATTTCCTCTTTCTTTTCCAGCCGGCTGAAGAAGGCGGGGGCGGTGCTGCGAAATGCTTATCGAAATTGGAGCAATACGAGATAACCGAAGCCTGGGCACTGCACGTAAATGATGAATTCCCGGAAGGATCTGTTTACACAAGACCCGGCGTCCTCTTTGCATCGGCCTTCGAAATGGATTGCACTTTCAAGGGAAGGTCGGCACATGTTGCTTTCTATAAGCAGGGAAGAGACGCAATCGAAGGAGCCATGGACTTTCTTCATAGGGTCTATTCGGTAGATAGAGGAGATTCCGTACTCAGATTTGGACTTATACAGGGGGGCAGGGTTAGAAATGTGGTGGCGGATTTCTGCACTCTTTATGGAACCGTTAGAACTAAAGCTTTTGAACTTTCTGAAAAAGCAATCCTGGAACTCGAAGAGCTTGGGAGAAAAGTCGCTACTGAAAGAGG
Source organism: Mesotoga sp. (assembly GCA_011620045.1). GTDB lineage: Bacteria > Thermotogota > Thermotogae > Petrotogales > Kosmotogaceae > Mesotoga. Next base: position 2,419 of record WOZY01000139.1, on the reverse strand, counting down.
TCTAAAGTTCTCTCAGAAAATTGGTTCAAAGTATCCACAGGTTCTTGTAGACGGAGATCTTTACGATAAACTGTGCACCCTGGTCGATGTAAATCCGGTCGAAATGAAATTTGTGGGAGAGGATTTCGGAGTGATCGCTATGAAATACCCTTCCGTACTTTTCTGGTTGGGTACAGGAAGAGGAGAACAGCATGGACTCCATAATTCAAGGTTCTTGCCTGCTGACTCTGTTATAGAAAAGGGTGTTGAAGTTTTCTGGAAGGTAGCCAACAACTAAGCTAGAGCTTTCGAAATCTTCCCTCTCGAAGCTCAAGCGAGAACTCGTTATCACTGTAGAGAGGGTCTGGTTTGGAGTTTTCTACCACCATAAAGACCGCTCCTGTTCTTTTTTCAGCCCTCAAAGTCAGCTCATCGATTTTCTTGAATAAGAAGACGGGCGTGTTCATATAGCTTCTATGTATCGGGACGATAGATCTCGCTCCGATCTTCATTTGATTGAACAGCTCTACGGTTATTCCCGGTAAGGCTACGGTGGAGATCATAGCATCGTACGGAGCTTCTTCTTTGCAGCCATATCTACCGTCACCGATCACTATCCTCACATTGCTAAGGAGGTAGCGTTGCACATTCTCCAAGGCAATGGATGCAACCGTCTTGTCGGTCTCCATTGAAACTACGCTTCCCTTTGTCAGCATTTTTCCAAGCAGACAAGCACAGAAGCCGGTTCCAGTTCCAAGATCCAGGACCTTGTGGTCTTCGTTCAGCTTCAATTCTTCTATCATGCTTATCAAGAGAGATGGCTGAGTAGAAGTGGAGCAGATTTTCCCTGAGCTGGCAAGACTTACTAGCGCCATGTCGGAGTAAGCCTCATCCGCTACTTCGGGCGAGACGAAATCCTTCCTGTCAAGTTCCATTAGGGCCGACTCCAGTCTGGGGTCGGTCAGGTAACCTGTTCTCTTCAGAAAACTCAGAAGCTCTCTCATCGGAAAATCTGTCACGCTCCTCTAGAACAAAAGATACTTAATGGCGTTTGCGACCACAATTATCAGCAGAATCCATCTCACAAAACCGCTGCCTTTTCTTATCGATAGCCCGGCTGCAAAGTAGGCACCAACAATATTTCCTGCTGCGAGAACCAGGCCGGGAATCCAATAGATCATTCCGTTAAGGATGAAGATCACCAGAGCGAAAACCGTGTAGATGAAGACGATAAGAACCTTCGTGAAATTCGTCCTCACAAGATCGAAGCCGTACGAAAAGGTAATAGCTCCAATCAGGAAGAAACCAACTCCCGCCTGTAAGAATCCCCCGTAGAAGCCCACACCAAAAAAGATTAGAGTTGAAAGGACTCTCGAGGGTCTGGAAAAAGTGAGCCGCTTCGGTTTCAGTAACATAAGCAGTACTACTGCCAGGAGAGCCACTGCGATCACTTTCTCCAGCGCATCCTTGGGTATTGTCGAGACAAACATAGAACCTATGACTGAACCTATCGTTGCAGCCACTATCGCTGGAAGTATGGACTTGTCAAACCTCATACCCCCAGATCGAAAGGTCTTAACTCCTATTCCGCTTTCGAATATCACGCCCAGTCTATTGGTTGCATTGGCAATGGCCGGCGGCAATCCTATCCACATAAGAACCGGGAGAGTAACCATTGAGCCGCCTCCGGCCATAACATTCATGAAACCAGCCACGACACCCGCGACATAGATAATTGCGAAATGTAATACTGTCATTTATCCGTTCATCAACTAGATGGGGGAGTTGTTCGAGCCACCCATATCAATCTTCTTCATCAGCTTTTTCAGAGATGTCAAGAGAGAAGTGAATTCGCTTTGAGAAATGTTTATCTGATCGGCAATTCTCAGTGGAATGGCCAGCGCCTTATCCTTAAGTTTTCTTCCTTTATCGGTTAAACTTATCAACACCTGCCTCTCATCACCCTGAGACCTTTCTCTTGTCAGGAGACCCTGTTTCTCCATTCTCTTCAGCAAAGGAGTCAGGGTTCCGGAATCAAGAAATAGTCTTTCACCGAGTTCTTTCACAGTAAGCGGCTCCTTCTCCCAGAGAACAAGCATTGCCAGGTATTGGGGATAGGTCATGCCGAACTCTGAAAGCAGAGGTCTATAAAGCCTTGTGATGCCCCTTGAACTAGAGTACAAAGCAAAACAAAGCTGATTGTCCAGTTTAAGGAGTTCTTCCCCTCTTGGAATCGAGACCTCTTCTTTCTTACTCACATAACCGCCTTCTCAATCGCAGAACGAAATGTCTCAGGTTCCTCCTTCGGCTCGAATCTCCCGATTATTTCGCCCTCTCGGTTAATCAAGAACTTCGTAAAGTTCCACTTCACTTTTCCTGAGAACTCCTTCTTCCCGCCACCTGAAGTAAGAAACTCATAGAGTGGATGGATGTCCTTCCC
>WOZY01000124.1 GCA_011620045.1 Mesotoga sp. | reverse complement strand
AATGTCAGGTGTCTTCCGTCTTTTGAGGCTTTGTAGATTCCGAGGATGATTTCAACGGCTTTTTTTCCGTCTTGTCCCGTAATATATGGTTCCCGGTCTTCAACTATCGCTTTGGCGAAGTCTTTGAACAGGGGAATATGTCCGGATCCGTAAACGCTTTCCGGGTCTGGAAGATTCATGAAAGGATGAGAGTCTTCACCATCGAATCTCCAAGTCTCAATCTTATTGATTGCAAGACCTCCTATAACTACTGTTCCCTTTTCTCCGAATATGGAGAGAGTCTCCTCGAGGTTTTTCTGGTACGCATTAGTTGTTCCTTCTATAAGACCGGTTGAACCGTTGGTGAATCTCACTATTGCTGCTCCGTAGTCTTCTGTTTCCACATATGGATGGTTATAGTTTTCTGTTATGGCTACTAGTTCACTGACCTCTCCACCCAGCACCCACTGGAGAAGGTCTATATTATGAGAGCATTGATTCATGAGGGTTCCGCCGTCCATTTCCCAGGTACCTCTCCATTTGGCTTGCTGGTAATAATCTTCACTTCTGTTCCAGAGAATCCGGGCCGTTGCAGAGAAGATTTTTCCGAACCTACTGGCTTCGATCGCTTTTCTCAATTCCTGCACAGGGGGGTTGAATCTGTTCTGGAAGCAAACCCCTAGCTTCAGGTTCTTCTCCTTTGCTAGGCCTATCATCTCATCCATGTGATCTGTGGACAGAGCCATTGGCTTTTCAACGAGCACGTGCTTTCCGGCTGACAGAAAGTCGATGGTGTTCTTGTAGTGATTTCCGCTCTCGGTTGCTATGGTGACGAAATCGATGTCATCAGAGCACAGCTCCGAATAATCTGTTATTACACTAGGCTTGCGCTGATCGTTGTAGGTTGTCGGTTGTAGGTTGTTCGTGAGAGCTTCTTCCCCACAACGCCCAACGTACGACGCACAACGGTTCTTGTATTCTTCTGCAGCTCTTTCGGCTTTCTCCGGCACCAAGTCGCAGACGGCAACGAGATCGATCAGATCACTGTTAGCTGCAAAGGCCTCTATGTGTTTCTTTGTTCCAATTCTTCCGCAACCAATCAATGCGGCGCGTAGTTTTTGCATGAAATCATCCTTCCGAGGTTGTAGGTTGTGGGTTGTTGGTTGTGCGTGAATTCTTAAGTGAAAAGATTAAGCCGTTGATTATCCTGTGAACTCTCGTAATCAGTTTGGCAGTTTCGCTGTATTTCTCTTCATGTAAGTAACCAAGCATTCTAGATAGTTCGAGCTGGGTCTCCAATTCAAGGAGAGACCCGCGAGAATGATAAATGAACTGCACAAATTCCTTTCTCGAATTTCTCCCAGAGCCCTCGGCAATATTTGAAGGAACAGACACAGCAGCTCGTTGCATCTGAGAAGAAAGCCCGTACGTTTCGCGTGCAGGGAAGTCTCTAGTGATCTCATAGATTTTCTGTGCCAATTCCATGCTAAGCTTCCATGCATCCAATTCTTTGTATGATCTCAATTCAAACCTCCAAAAACCTTGTCTATCGTAAGTTATCCACTTAGATATGTGAGTTTTCTTTCCGATTATCCTAATAAACTTCGGTGATCTTCAGCTTCCAACAACCTACAACGTACGACGCACAACGGTTCCTAAAGAACTTCAACGTTTTCGCCTGCGATCCCCATTTTGCTGAGGACGTTTTTTGCGTCGAAGATGTATTTCGCGTTCTTTACGATCATCGGATAGTCCATGAGCTTCTTGTGCGCTGTAGTGATTATCACTGCGTCGGACTCTTTAATTAGCTCTTCAGTAAGGTTGACGGTTTTAACGGTCTCTTCTTCCCATATGAATTCGGATACATAAGGATCGACTACAGAGACTTGGGCATGATTCTTTTCAAGGTGTTCGAGAACTTTCAATGCCGGGGACTCTCTCATGTCCTCTATATCTTCTTTATATGCAATACCGAGCATGACGACTTTTGCGCCGTTCATGCATTTGCCGCGTTCATTTAGGGCCTTCATTATTCTAGTCACTACGTACTCAGGCATTGAGTCGTTTATCTCTCCGGAGAGTTCTATCAGGCGAGTGTGGTAGTCGTACTTGCGCGCAATGTAGGTCAGATAGAAGGGATCTATTGGTATACAGTGGCCACCGACTCCAGGACCGGGGAAAAAGGGCATGAAGCCAAAGGGTTTCGTAGAGGCAGCATTTATCACGTCCCATATGTTTATACCCATTTTGTCCGCGACGACAGCCATCTCGTTAATTAGGGCAATGTTCACTATCCTGAATGTATTTTCGAGAATCTTTGTCATCTCCGCTTCCTTTGGAGATGAAACGACGAAGACTTCCGCATCGAGAACCGATTCGTAGAGAAGCTTAGCTACTTCCGTGGATTCGGGGCCAACGCCGCCGACGACTTTCGGTGTGTTCTTCGTTTTGTATCTCAGGTTTCCGGGATCAACTCTTTCGGGACTGAAGGCGAGATAGAAGTCCTTTCCGCAGACCAGACCTGTTTCTTCAAGGATTGGCTTCATAACATCTTCTGTCGTTCCGGGGTATGTGGTAGATTCGAGCACGACAAGCATGTCTTTATGGAGTCTCTTCGCGACATTTTCTGTTGAGTTGATCACGTAGGTAAGATCAGGCTGCTTGAAGACGTCAAGCGGAGTCGGAACGCATATGGCTATCACATCACAACCTGCGAGTTCGTCAAAATTGGCTGTAGCGCGAAGATGGCCATCTGAAACGATCTTCTCGAGGTCTGCGTTGACAACATCGCCTATGTAGTTGTGGCCTTCATTGACCATTTCGACTTTACTTTCCTGGATATCGAATCCGATCACTTTGAATCCAGCCTTGGCCTTCTCAACAGCCAAAGGTAGACCTACATAGCCGAGACCGATTACACCTATTCTTGCCGATCTGTCTAGAATTCTTTCTTTGAGCATGAAAACCTCCTGTACTCCTCATATAATTCTTGAAGCCTATAGTTGTGAATGGGTCTGGAGTCTGGGGTATGGGGTTTAGGTAGAGCATTTTCTTGCCAGACCCTAAACCCTAGACCCTATACCCGATTTTTCTTGTTATTCTCGTTCTTCGTAGAATACTTGTTCTTCTATCAGTTGTTCCTTTGGGACTTCGCGCATGTATCTTGCTGGAATCCCGGCATATATGTTTCGTGGTGCAAGATCTTTTGTAACTACGCTTCCAGCCGCAACGAGGGCATCCTCGCCTATTACTATTCCAGGAAGAATAGTAGCGTTTGCTCCGATTCGAGCTCCCCTCTTCAATGTTGGCCCTTTGAAATGCTTTTTTCTCTCTTCTGTTCTGCCCAGATAGTTGTCATTTGTGAATGTCACTTCTGGAGCAATGAAGCAGTAGTCTTCTACAGTTGAGAAGGCTGTTATATAGGCTCCGGTTTCAATCTTCACTCTCTTTCCAACTGAAGTTCCGTTCTCGACAGTGGCTCCCTTTCCGACTACTGTTCTGTCTCCGATTGTTGTCTTCTCTCGAATTGTTGCTAGATCGCCGACAAAGCACTTTTCCCCCAGCGAGGCCCCCTTGTAGATAACGCACGATGCGCCTATTGTCGTACCATTGCCGACTGATAGTGGTTTGAGCTCTTCAATATTTGTCGTGGCGCTTGTACTGGCTGCGAAGGGCTCCTTTCCAAGGACTGTATTATCTCCAATCGTTACATCGTCTCCTATGATCACACCTCTGTGGATTACAACGTTGTGGCCTATTACGCAATTGTCACCAATCTTTGCTCCGTCTTCGATTATTACGTTAATTCCTTTCCGGATGTTAGGCATGGGAATACCTCCGCAAATGGGGTCTCGATAATCGGGTATGGGGTATAGAAAAAGATCTTTTGATAGTTCTGGCCAAACCCTAGACCCCAGACTCTAGACCCTGTTTTTCACAAATTCAGCAATTTTCTCGACTACATACTCGATCTCTTCGTCTCTCATCTCGGGGAATATCGGTAAAGCAAGCGTTTCTTCACAGGCTTTCTCTGTTACCGGGAAGCTTCCTGTCGGGACGTTAAGGTACTCAAAGCACTTCTGCTGGTGAAGGCCCATAGGATAGTAGATCGAGGTGCCTATGCCTTGTTCAGTTAAGTAATCCCTCAACGAATCTCTCTGTTCTCTACTGAATCCCTCGAATCTCACAACGTATTGATGAAAAACGTGAGAGAAGCAGTAATCGTTAGCCGTTCTCGGTTTGCCGTTCACCGAATAAGGAACAGAAGGGCAGTGGATCACCACATCGTCGTACGTTGTAGGTTGTGCGTTGTGCGAAGAGCGGTCCTTCGTTATTTGTTGTGTGTTGTCCGAAGGAAATTGATCTTCACCCACAACCGACAACCCACAACCCGCAACGTTCAAGCCGTTTCTTGTCATCTCGGCTTGATAATTCGTTGCTATTTCAATTCTTCTCTTTTCATATTCTTGTAGGTGTTTGAGTTTTGTGTTAAGTACTATGGCCTGAAGCTCGTCGAGTCTCGAGTTGATTCCTATCATGTCGTGAACATACTTAACGGGCGAGCCGTGGACTCTGTAGCTCCTGCAGAAAGCGGCAAGCTTGTCGTCATCTGTTGTGATCATCCTACCGTCACCATAAGCTCCAAGATTCTTAGTTGGAAAGAAAGAGAACGTTGAAAGATCCCCGATTGAACCCGTCATTTCCGTTGAACCGTCAGGATAGGTCCATCTTGCACCTATCGATTGCGCACAGTCTTCAATTATCTTGAGGCCGTATATCTCTCTTATATTCTCGAGTCGACCGAGTTCCATAGACTGACCAAATAAATGAACGGGGATGATAGCCTTTATCCTTTCTCTTTCGGGATGTGTTTGAAGCAGCTCTTCCACTTTGTCAAGATCGATGTTGTAGGTTATCGGATCGATATCTGCAAAAATCGGCGTTGCTTCATTTCTGGTAATGCAGCTCACGGTAGCAAAAAAAGTGTAAGGAGTAGTTATCACGTAGTCTCCAGGACCAATTCCCAGAGCGGCGACGGCGATAAGAAGAGCATCGGAACCGTTTGCTACACCAATCGCGTGTTTAACGCCGATAAGATCTGCTACGCTTTGTTCCAGCTCTTTTACGGCTTCACCGAGAATTACCCTCCCCCCGAGAAGCGCTTCATCGATCTTTCCGAGTATCTCTTCTCTCAAATCACTGTACTGCCTGGTCAAATCAAACAATGGGATATGCATAGAACCTCCACCTTCTCAGGGTTTGGGGTATGGGTTTAGGGTCTGGAAGTAGCACAATATTGGATTCTGGACGACGTTTTGCGATCATTTGATAATCTTTACTAGACCCTAAACCTTGTGAATCACACCCTGCTCTAATCTACTTGCTCAAGTTCGACTTTGCCCAATTTGGATATGGTGAAGACCATTACATTATCTAAACCTCTATCTTTTGCATTCTTGACTATATTGGTCGCATGTCTGAAGGAGGCAACAATAACTGCGGTATCTTCTTTTCCGTCGATTTCTTCTGGCGAAAAGACGTGAAGATCATGAAATGTTCCGTTCTGTTTTGCTGACGAATCATCTATGAAACCAATGATCTTTATGCCCTCAGTTCTCAGAACGTCCGC
>WOZY01000267.1 GCA_011620045.1 Mesotoga sp. | reverse complement strand
AAAACAAGATAGTCGACTTCCAGGAGAAACCGAGGCAGCCGAAGTCCGATCTTGCTTCTCTGGGAATCTACATCTTCGACTGGAAATTCCTCCGGGAAAGACTTATCGAGGACGAACAAGACCAAGAAAGCGAAAATGACTTCGGAAAAAATATTTTGCCGAAAATCGTCGAGGACAATGCAGGGAGATTGTTTGCTTTCGTTTTCGAGGGTTACTGGAGAGATGTAGGAACCATTGAATCACTCTGGGAGGCTAATATCGAACTGACTCGCCCGATACCGCCGCTGAATCTTCACGACCCCTCCTGGAGATTCTACACGCAGACTGAGGAGTATCTGCCTGCATATGTCGGAACCAGTTCTTACGTCAGAAACTCTTTGATCAACGAAGGAGCAGAGATCTATGGAAGAGTGGAAAACTCCGTAATATTCCAGGGAGTTCACATCGGTGAGGGGTCTATAGTCAAGAATTCCGTGATCATGACCAACTCCAGAATTGGCAGCAATGTGGTAATAGACAAGAGCATTGTCGGAGAGGGAACCATTGTGAAAGACGGAGTCGTAATTGGTCACGGCGATGAGGTACCACACGAGTCACAACCTCACATTTACGATTCTGGAATTGTTGTTGTAGGATCTGATGTCGTTATTCCCCAAAACACAAAGATTGGGAAAAACAGTGCGATTCTCAATCACGTAAGAGAGGAGGATTTCACGGGAGATGTGGCCGGAGGTAAGACCATCTCGCCCAAAGGTTAAAGGAGTAGCTTCTTTCACACTTTTAGTTGCAATATTGATAATATGCACGACGATAGTGACGTTCCTGACTCCACTGGAAACAATTATGGCTACAAGGCGCCTGAGTTCATGGTATTTCAGACTTGCGCTCGCTGTGAAATCGCTTTATCTGGCCGAACCAGATGAAACGAAAGCAAACGGTCTGCAGATTGAGAAAAGTTCAAGAACTGTCTTTTCAAATTGCGCAGAAATAGAGATAATCAATTACCATATAAGTGAAGGAGATAAGTACTTCGATTTCGAGCTAATTGGAGAAATCACCGATATTTCATAAGGAGGTATGAGTATGAAAAAAGTTCTGCTGATTACCCTGCTTTTGGTCATGGCAGTATTCGTCATGGCTCAGAGACTAACTATTGTTCACATCAACGACACGCATGGTCACATCTGGCCTGAAGGTGAGTACGGTGGGCTCGCGGCTGTAGCAACACTGATAAATCAGGTTCAAGCCGAGAATCCCAACACCCTATTCCTGCACGCTGGAGACATTAATACAGGTGTTCCTGAATCAGATCTGCAGGATGCGGCTCCTGATATAGTTGCTCTCAATCTTATGAAGGTTGATGCAATGGCAATCGGTAACCACGAATTTGACAACGATGCTTCCGTACTCGCAAAACAGATGGAGATTGCTCACTTCCCGTTCCTTAGCGCAAACATCTACAAAGATGGCGAACCCGCCTTCCAGGAATACATAATTAAAGAAATGGCCGGAATAAAGGTCGCCATCGTCGGCTTTACTGCTCAGGAAACAGAGATTCTCGAGTACCTTTATGCCAAGGACTACGAGTGGAAGGACGTAATAGAAGTAGCAAAGGAAATCATTCCCGAGCTTGATGCTCAGGCAGACATAATCATTGCGCTTACCCACATGGGAAGCAACCCCTTACTTGTCGGCGCAAATTCATGGGAGCTTGCGAAAGCAGTTGACGGTATCGACGTTATAGTGGATGGCCACAGCCATACTTTCTACGAAAGACCTGAGATAATCAACGAAACAATCATTGTTTCTGCAGGAGAATGGGCAAAGAATCTCGGCAAACTCGAACTCGAAATCGTTGATGATACGGTTATCTTTGTATCCTTCAGGAATCTCCCTGTTATCGCCGAAGAAATCGAACCTGATTTCGCCGTCGCCACTGTTCTGGATTACTTCAAGAAGGCCGGCGGAGAGGCTCTCAACATCGTTGTCGGCGAAACGACGATAAAACTCGAGGGCGACAGAGGAGTAGTCAGGGCTCAGGATACGAACCTTGGTTACTTGATCTGTGACGCAATGGTCTGGAAATCCGGAGCAGATCTAGCTATCAGCAACTCTGGAGGAATCAGAGCCTCCATAGAGGCTGGCCCAATCACATACCGAGACATCCTTACGGTACTCCCATTTGGAAACACACTATACGTTGTGGACGTACCTGGAACCGCCCTTAGGGACCTTCTGCAGTACACGGCAACTCGCGAAGCTGGTCAGGGCGCCATGCCTCAGGTAAGTGGAGTAACTTATGTAATAGAGAATAATGAGGCAAAGAATATTCTTGTGAACGGGGCACCCATTGATGACAATAGGGTTTACAAAGTAGCTACAAATAACTACCTTGCATCCGGCGGTGACGGCTATGCGGTCCTTGCAGGACTCTCTGGTTACGACACTGGATTCGTACTAGCAGATGTAGTGGTTGAGTTCGTTGGAGAGATCAGCCCGATAACAAATTATCAGGACAGCGGTAGAATCATCAGGAAATAGTTTTAATTTTCGTTAAGACTCAAACGATGTAATATAATAGGAGCGGAGCGATCCGCTCCTTTTGTTTTGACAAATTCACAAACTCGTTTGGAGTCGTAGTTACTTTCTTGTTATTCGGGATCCCAGAAAGGCAAACATCTATTGATTAAGGTTGAGAGGTGATAACTAAATGAGGTTGCCTACCTTCAGAGGAGGGGTGCACCCGCCGGAGAGAAAGGAACTGTCTCAGGATTCTCATCTGAGCGTTCTGCCACTTCCCGAAAGGGTCTATGTGTTTCTTGCGAACCACGCCGGTATTCCAGCCAAACCTATTGTAAATATTGGTGACAGGGTCAAAACCGGTCAACTGATAGCAGAGTCCGGAGGTTTTATTTCTGCGAATCTTCATTCTCCTCTGACAGGCGAAGTCAAGGAGATCGCGAAGTATTTCCATCCAACTCTTTCAAAGCCGGACGACGCGATAGTCATAGAGAGATCCGGTGACGATGAATGGGAGTTACTTCAACCGGCTAAATCTTACGATCAGTTTGAACCGGAAGAGATTATCCAAAGAATAAAGTCTGCAGGAATCGTCGGGCTTGGCGGTGCAATGTTTCCAACAAGCGTCAAGCTTTCCCCGCCTGAGGAAAAGAAGATTGATCTTCTCATTATTAATGGAGCTGAGTGTGAACCTTATCTGACGATAGATTACAGGTACATGCTTGAACGTTCCGAGGGATTGGTCAGGGGAATCCTTGCGATTATGAGAGCACTGAAAGTGAAAGATGCGATTATTGGCATTGAAGATAATAAGCCAAGGGCCATAGAGAGGATGAAGGAGGCAGCGAAGTCAACATCGATACAGGTGAAAACACTGAAAACCAAGTATCCGCAGGGTGCTGAGAAACAGCTCATCTATGCCCTGACGAAGAGAAAGGTTCCTTCAGGTGGGCTTCCTTTGGATGTGGGAGTGGTGGTCGATAACATAGGTACTGCCTATGCGATTTACGAAGCCGTCGAACTTGGACGTCCTCTTATCGAAAGAGGAGTTACGATAACCGGGGAGGGTATTCGAAAGCCGTTAAACGTCGTCTCAAGAATCGGTGTCATGGCAGAAGAGCTGATTGGTCATGCCGGAGGAGCCCAAGAAACAGTTGAGAGAGCCATATTCGGTGGCCCGATGATGGGCATCACGGTTCCCAAGACAGACGTTCCCACTGTGAAAGGTACTTCCGGAATTACTCTGTTGCTTAAGAGTGAACCTCTTGAAGAGTTCCCTTGCGTTAGATGTGGCAAATGTACATTTGTCTGTCCCATGAATCTTCAACCTTTTCTTCTAAATCTCTACGGTACAAACAGATTGTATGACGCGCAAGTGGAAAACGGTTTGATTGATTGCATAGAATGCGGGAGTTGTTCCTTCGCCTGTCCGGCCAATATCGATCTGGTCAAGAATTTCAAACTGCACAAGAGGGTCTATCGAAGTCTGAAGGGAGGTGCTAAGAAGTGAAGCTTTCAATGATGGCAGCACCTCACTTGAGATCTGAAGATAATGTTAGGAAGATAATGCTGGATGTTCTGATCGCACTTACTCCTGCAGCAGTTTGGGCCGTTGTCTCGTTCGGCTTGAAAGCACTTATTCTGATACTGGTCTGTACAGTCGGCGCGGAGGCGCTCGACTTCTTTGTAATGAGATTCGTGAGGCACAAGAAGACCTTCAAACCGGACCTTAGCGGTTCGGTCACAGGGCTGTTGCTTGCACTGAATCTTTCAGTTGCTGTTGAGTGGTGGCAGGCCCTGATAGGTATCTTCGTTGCAATAGTGATTGCAAAGTCGGTCTTTGGGGGTCTCGGAAAGAATTTCTTCAATCCCGCACTAGTCGGAAGGGTCTTTCTTCTGATCTCGTTCCCCGTTCAGATGACAACATGGTTCAGTCCTTTCGACATGCAGACCACCGCCACTCCGATGGCTATTCTTAAGCAGGGAGCACCAAGAGTCTTCTCATTGCAAGAGATGTTCCTGGGCACGATTCCCGGCTCTATAGGAGAGGTTAGTACACTGTTGCTTCTTCTCGGTTTTGGGTGGTTGTTGCTGAGAAGAAGAGTTTCACCCTTCATACCTATTGCATACGTAGGAACTGTAGCAATAATGGCGGCAATCTTCTACGCTGCAAATCCCGGCTTTGGCTCGCCGCTGTACCACATTTTTGGAGGCGGTCTGATGTTGGGAGCTCTATTCATGGCTACTGACATGGTGACAAGTCCAATGTCGATCAAGGGGCATCTGATCTTTGGAGTTGGCTGTGGAGCGCTTACCATGATAATCAGATTGTTTGGTGGCTATCCGGAAGGCGTATCATTTGCGATTCTGATCATGAATGCATTCGTACCGCTCATAGATATGGGAACCAAGCCCAAGATATTCGGGAAACCAAAGAAGGTGAAGAGCAATGCGTGATTACTTTAAGACCGGCATTACTCTGATGGTTATTACGATAATCGCAGCTTTAGTCCTTTCTGTTGTCTATACCATTGTTGAAGAGCCAATCGCAAACGCAGAACTTGGTGCAAAACTCGCCGCTATTCGAGATGTCCTTACCGATGCGGATTCGGGAGAACTTCTGATCGCTGAAGAGAGTATCCCCGAAACCGCAAGCGAACTCGCGGAGTTTGAATGGTTCCCAGAGGGATTCACCGCTTCAGAAGGAATAATCTATCAGGCTGTCGACTCGCAGGGAAGAGTAGAAAGCCCTGCATACAAGTTCTTGAAAGATGATGGCAGCGAGGTTTTTGTAGCTATCGGCATAGCAGTCGGTTACGGAGGCGATGTCAAGTCAATGGCAGCCTTCGTAAAGGACTCCGATGGAGTACATCTGAATAGGATTAAGGTTCTCGAATACTCACAGGAGACCCCCGGCCTCGGAGCCAACATCGCAAACGAGAGTGTACAGAAGAGGTTTTATCCGATCGACAGTCAAGGTCTCCAGAAGAGCATCAAAGTTGACAAAGATGCAGGAGTAACCCCTATCGGAGATCAAATAGACATTAGAAAAAGGGAAGACGGGATAGTCACCGTAAGCGATGTGATGACTGGAGC
>WOZY01000229.1 GCA_011620045.1 Mesotoga sp. | reverse complement strand
AGGAACGGAGCCATAGTCTATTCACCAATGTGCAATGAAAATGGCGGGATAGTCGATGACGTATTGGTCTACAGAATAGGCAACACAAAGGTGATGTTCGTAGTCAACGCTTCAAACAAAGACAAAGACTTTGAGTGGATCAAGAAAAACAAGGGTGCTTTCGATGTAGAAATCAAAGACGCATCGGACGACTTTGCGCAGATCGCCTTTCAGGGGCCTCATGCAGAACAGATATTACGGGAAATATCGCAGGTGAAATTGGCGGACATCCCCTTCTACCATTTTGAATATGGAAGAGTTAATGGGATCGAGGCGATTGTTTCTCGCACGGGGTACACGGGCGAAGATGGGTTCGAGCTGTATATCGCCCCGCAAGCTGCGATACCACTCTGGAGAAGAATACTCGAAGCGGGTGCTGAAAGCGGTGTGAAGCCGGTTGGACTGGGCGCGAGAGATACCTTAAGATTTGAAGCGGCTTACATGCTTTACGGCAACGAACTTACAGATGAAACGACGCCGTTGGAAGCCGGTCTTAAATGGACAGTAAAAATGAATAAAGATTTTATTGGAAAGACCGTTCTGGAGAAACAGATAGAGAACGGAACAGAGTACAGGCTTAAGGGACTGGAACTCTCAGGAAAGACCATTGCCAGGCATGGTTATGAGGTTTTCGATGGAGAAAGTAAAGTCGGCTGGATAACAAGCGGTATCTTCTCTCCTACACTCGGAAAATCGGTTGCTCTTGCTTATCTGAAGAAAGACTACTGGAAGAGCGGCTCCGAAGTACAGGTAGATGTTAGGGGGAAAAGATCTCCCGCAGTAGTCATCAAGACACCTTTCTATAGAGGTTCTGTGAAATCTAAGAGTTAAGGAGGAGTTGAAAATGAAGAAGTATGCGGCAACTCATGAATGGGTATCGGTAGAGGGAAAGACTGCAACTGTAGGAATTTCGGATCATGCTCAAGATCATCTTGGAGACATTGTCTATGTCGATCTCCCCGAAGTCGGCAAGTCACTCAAGAAGGGTGATGTCTTCTGTACTATCGAATCTGTGAAAGCTGCAAGTGACATCTACGCACCTATTAGCGGAAAGGTCATTGAAGTGAATGAAGAGCTTGATTCATCGCCGGAAAAGATTAATGAAGATGCCGAAGGCTCAGGCTGGATAGCAAAAATTGAAATGAGCAATGAATCGGAACTTGACAGTCTGATGGATTTGGAGGCATATAAGAAGCACTGTGAAGAGGAGGGCTGAGATGCCTGGTTTCCCCTATCTACCCCAGACCAGCAGAGATATCGATGAAATGCTGGAGGTAGTTGGTGTCAAGAGCGTATCAGAGCTGTTCAAAGATATCCCTGAGAAATTTGAAGTCGATATCTCAATACCTGAAAGCAAGGATGAATTCAGTGTACTGAGAGATTTGAGCGAACTCAGTAAGAATAATGTGACGCTTAACGACCTGTCAGTCTTCAGAGGGGCCGGTGTGTATAAACACTTCGTTCCAAGCGCGGTTCAAGCAATAGCATCGAGAGGCGAATTCCTCACTGCATACACACCTTACCAGGCAGAAGTCTCACAGGGCACTCTTCAGATGCTGTTCGAGTTTCAGACAATGATATGTGAACTAACGGGAATGGAGGTAGCCAATTCATCGATGTACGACGGTGCTAGCGCAGCTGCAGAAGCTGCTCTGATGGCTGTCCGAGTAAGAGGCGGCAAGAAGATCCTTCTCTCTGAAGCGCTCCATCCTGAGTATATCCAAACAATCAAGACCTACTGTTTTGGAAGCGACATAGATGTGGAAACTGTATCCTTCGATTCTGAAACCGGGCAGATCGACATAGCCGATCTTCAGAAGAAATTGACCGTGGATACGGCAGGCTTTGTGCTTGGCTATCCGAACTTCTTCGGGATAATTGAGAATCTTGCCGAGATAAGGACCAGGATCGGCGAAAAGACTATGATGATTGTCAGCGTAAATCCGATTGCACTAGGGTTACTGGAAGCTCCTGGAAAGTTCGGCGCCGACATCGTTGTAGGTGACGGTCAACCACTGGGCAACTCTCCTTCGTTCGGTGGACCGGGACTTGGTTTTTTTGCCTCGAAGGAGAGTCACATAAGAAAGATGCCTGGAAGAATCATCGGGGAGACAAAAGATAGTGACGGTCGCACCGGTTACGTAATGGTTCTTCAGACTAGAGAACAGCATATCAGGAGAAACAAAGCAACTTCCAACATATGCTCGAACCATGCTTTCAATGCATTGGTCGCTTCGATCTATATGAGCATTGTAGGTTCTGAAGGGTTGAGGGAGATTGCACGAAGATCTTTTGACAAGGCTCATTATTTGACGGAAAGAATAAGCAAGACGGATCATGTGAGGCTTGTTTTCACTGGTCCCTTCTTCAATGAGTTTGTGGCCCAGTTCGATTGTGACTTGGAAGAATTCAACAGGGGGCTCTTGAAGGAGAATATACTGGGACCGCTGGAGCTTGAACGCTTCAGCAAAGAAATGAAGAATTATGGCCTCATTTGTGCAACAGAAGCGAATCTCAATGAGGAAATCGAGTTTTTTGCCGGCAGACTGGAGGCGATACGATGACAGTATTCGATAAGTCAACCGAAGGGAGAACGGGCTTCTTTCTCCCAAAAGAAGAATCCTATGGGTACGAGCCTTCAGACGTGCTGCCCGAGAATTCTGTTCGAAAGGAAAGCCCCCTTCTTCCTCAACTGAGTGAGCTTCAGGTCATGAGACACTTCACAGGACTTTCTGAGAAGAACTACTCCGTCGACGGCGGTTTCTATCCTCTGGGATCGTGCACGATGAAGTATAATCCACGGTTGAACGAGAGGATTGCCAGCCTGGAAGGGTTTAGTCAAATACACCCTTATCAAGCTGAAGACACTGTCCAGGGTGCCCTGGAAGTGATGTACAACTTGCAGAATTTTCTGTGCGAGATTACCGGTATGGATAGCTTCACTCTCCAGCCTGCCGCTGGAGCTCATGGTGAACTGGTCGGAATGCTTCTGATGAAGAAGTATTTCGAGCTCAAGGGTGAGAGCAACAGAAAGAAGGTTATCGTTCCCGACTCAGCCCATGGAACCAATCCAGCCTCGGCAGTAATGGCGGGATTTGAAGTTATCGAAGTCCCTTCGAACGGCAATGGCAGAGTCGATCTGAGAAGCCTTGGGGAGATTCTTGACGAAAACATCGCGGGAATAATGCTTACAAACCCAAACACTGTAGGCCTTTTCGAGAACGAGATCTGTGAGATTCAAGAGATGGCACATGATAAGGGCGCACTACTTTATTATGACGGCGCGAATCTGAACGCAATCATGGGTCATGCAAGGCCTGGCGATATGGGATTCGATATCGTCCACTTGAACCTGCACAAGACTTTTTCAACCCCACATGGAATGGGCGGGCCGGGTAGCGGGCCTGTAGGAGTGAAGAGTATTCTGAAAGATCTCCTTCCTGTTCCAGTGGTTCGTTTCGATGGCAGCAAGTTCTCTCTGGATTATCATCTGCCGAACTCGATTGGGAAAGTCAGGAGCTTCTATGGGAATTTTGGCGTCTTCCTGAAGGCCTACGCCTACATTCTAACCCTGGGTGGCGATGGCCTGAAAAGAGCAAGCGAAATGGCGGTGCTAAATGCAAACTATCTTCGGACCAGATTGAGCAAGCTAATCCCGACGGCCTATCCTGGGCTCTGCATGCATGAATTCGTTCTTAAAGGAAGCAAGTTGGTTTCCGAATACGGAGTAAAGACACTGGATGTGGCCAAGCGGCTTCTTGATTACGGGATTCACCCACCCACTATCTATTTCCCGCTAATTGTAGATGAAGCGCTAATGGTTGAACCCACAGAAACAGAAACTAAAGAAGCGTTAGATAACTTTGCAGACACTTTTGAGAGGATTCTTAGCGAGGCAAAGGAGGATCCTAACATACTCAAGGCAGCTCCTCAGAAGACAGTTGTAGGAAGACTTGATGAAGCAACGGCCTCAAGAAAGCCAAAGACAAGGTGGAGTAAAGACACTTGATATTGAAACCTGAAAAATGCTGTGATATCATAGTTTAGCAGAGCAGGCGTAGCTTCAATCGGTCGAGCGCCGCCTTGGTAAGGCGGAGGTTATGAGTTCAAGTCTCATCGCCTGCTCCATTTTTCAACCGGATGAAAGTCCGGTTGTTCTTTTTTGTGGTGGCCGAAAAGTACTAATTTTGAATCTTATTACAATCTATGCTAAAATAAAAATGTAACTTTCTTTGCGTAGCTGTAGCCATCCAGTTCTCTTTGCAAGGCTTTGAAAGGCGTTTGTGAGAAGACGACTGTAACCTCCGGTAAGAACACTATAAGCCTAGCTTTTCCGGTTGGATCTGGAAGTTTTTTTCTTTTTGGGTGGATGTTATGGGTACTCACTTTGATAGGTGCGTTCTATTCAGGGGTGAAGTCTGTGTTTGATTTCTATTCAAAGCCAAGAATAATCCTCGTGGGAAGAAGCCAAAAGGATGCAAGAAGGTTAATTGAAGCTTTCGATGATCGCTTTGACGTCAGATATGTTGAAGAGGTGTCCGACGAGTTTGGCCGTTTCTCCGACGCAATGATTTTCGACTACGTCAGCGAAGAGATCATCAATAATCTTCGCTCAGGTTCGGTTCCATATTTGTGCCTAATCGGGACAGAGAAATCGATTGCAAAGTACTCTCTCGAAGCGGGAGAGTATCTTCTCAAAGGGCCGGGATATCTGCATTATCTTCCAGAGATAGTCTACTCGATGCTCGAGAAGCATCGTCTTCAGAAGACCCTCGATTTTGAACGAGAGAAGTATATGGGGCTCGTTAACAGCATGGGTTGCGGAATGCTTATTCTGAGGAAGAGAGATGGGAATGTAATTTTCTGTAATAAAGTGGCACAGAGTCTACTGGGATACGCAGAAGAAGAGATCGAGAAGATGCGCTTGCAGGATCTTGTTTATGATGAACCCTTTGCCTTGCAGACTATTCTGGGAATTGAGAAATTCGACACCGATAGAGAAATCGTGATGTTGACTAAGGCGGGCGGAAAGATCTACGTCATTTTCAACACCTCAGAGACGCTTTACGGTGCGGAGCGAGTTGTTCAGCTAACATTCATGGATGTCTCCAAACAGAAAAGAGATAGAGAAGAGTTGATATTCCAGTGGCGCTTTCTGGACAATGCAGAAGAAATTGCGATTGCCGTGGATGAGAAGGGAAGAATAGTCTATCTGAACAGGTTTGCTGCAGAGATTCATGGCTACGATCTTGAAGAGATGATTGGGGACAATCTTACCTCCTATCTCGTACAGGACGAGGAAGAAGCCAAATCGATGCAGTTTTCGATGATGAAGTCCGGTAAATGGAAGGGCCGGCAGCTTCATAAACGCAAAGACGGTTCGATATTCACGGTAGAAGCCAAACGAAGCGTACTGCGGGTTGACGACAATGTCTATGAGCTCGTGATAGGGATAGACGTAACCGAGAATATCGAGCTTCAAGAACGAAACAACCTGCACTCACTGCTTCTTAACGGTACAGGAGAGCTCGCAGTTGCAACCGATATGGAGAGCAGACTAATATACATGAACAAGGCAGCA
>WOZY01000093.1 GCA_011620045.1 Mesotoga sp. | reverse complement strand
AAAGGAAGAGCTACTTCCTCGTATCCCTTGGAATGGTGAAGGTCCAGCATAAAGTTAGTTATAGCCCTCTCAAGTCTTGCGAAGTCTCTTCTAAGAATCGTGAATCTTGCTCCAGATATTTTCGCGGCTCTTTCAAAGTCTATAAGACCAGTTTCCGGTCCGTAATCCCAGTGCGGTCGGATCTCAAAATCGACCTTTCTCGGTTCCCCCCATGTCCTAAGAACTACGTTATCTTCCTCGCTCTTGCCAACAGGTGTGGTCGATGAAGGAATATTGGGAAGATAGAGAAGTTTGATTTTCAGTTCTTCTTCTATCTGAGAAGTTCGGTTATCAAGCTCCTTAACTTCAGATGAGATCTCCTTTGCTCTTTCCATAAGGGAAAGAGCAAGTTTCTCGTCTTTGCTTGCTTTGGCGCGGGCAATTTCCGAAGATATGCTATTTCTCTCGGCCTTTTTTTGCTCAACGACCTGCAGCGCCTCTCTTCTCTTTGATTCCATATCAACGATCTCATCCAACAGCTCTGATGTCATCTGCCTGTTCTCAAGAGCTCTTCTCACAATTTCGGGGTTTTCTCTAATCAACCTTACGTCAATCATGTTCTTTCCTCCTGCTAGAAAACAAGCTCTATCTCAACATCTTTTCCTTCAAATGAGTCGTCGTTTGTGTCGTATACCAGTTCAGCGGCCCAAATCTTTCTACTGTTCTTGAAATCGTCAACAAAGACATTTCCTCTCAAATTGAGGAGCCCCGTATCTCCAAAATACTCGAAGTAGAGCGTATCGACATTGAGATCGCCTTTGTAGTCAATGAAAATTAGGTCTGGCGTTGCCTCCCCTGTTTCCTTTGCGAAACCCTCATAGTATTCTGTTTTCTGATCGAAATTGAGTATCTCGGTCTTGTAAACATATATGTCCTTGCCATCATCCTCTTTCGAATAAATTATGGCTTCAACATCTTCAAGCAATGTGCCGGTGGAGTTCTCAAGATTGTAGTCAAGCGATGAAGCGGTAGCCTCACCAGTCTGAAATCTTACAAAGGTTTTGCCTTCAGTGACAAAACTCTCCCAGTCAGTAGTACCCTTTGTCGCAGTTGCCAGTGGAGTCTCAACGTAGATTTCTCCGTCCTTGTTAATAAAGACATTTCCAATGAAAGTAAAGACCTCTTTCTGCAGAGATCCCAGGACTGTGTCTCCCTTTATCCTTACTGTGCTGGCAAAGATTGTTGCTGCAAGGGAAACAAGAATTAGTCCAACAATAATACTCTTTCTCTTCATAAACTACCTCCAGACGATTATTCGTTTGCTTTCTTAGAGTCCATTATCTCTAGAAGATTCTGGACAATTACCTCAAGAGCCTTTACCTGATCGGACTTTATTTCGGTCATTACTGATTTCAAATACTCTACTCTTCTATCGATAACTTTCTCGATGAGTGTTCTTCCGGAATCAGAAATGTCGATTATGAATGATCTCCTATCTTTGTCAGAACGCCTTCGTTCTACCAAATCAGCATCAATAAGCCTTTTCACAAGACCCGTTGTTGTGCTCTTCGTTATTCCAAGCCAGCGACTGATGTCACTCATCCTCTTTTCTCCATTGAAGAAAAGGACCTGAAGGACATCGAATTGGGCCGGAGTGATCGGGAAGTCCCTCAGAACCTTTCTCCCTTCCCTTCTAATCCTCGTAGAAATCGCTCTAAGATTCTTCTCAACAATTGCAGCGTCTTCCTTTTTGATTTCATTTCCGGACATCACTACACCTCCAAACCCTCTGTATTGGTTGACAGAAAACGTTACTACTCAAGAGATTATATCATCATATTTACCGCGGTTAAGACTGATTCTCAGGTTGCTTGCGTTCACTCATCTGTTCCATTGCGTTCGTATCATGTGCTGAAGCCTATGAAATGGTGATGTATAATTTCAGTATGAAATTGTCTGAAGAAGAGTTCAGCAAGCTTGTTAGATTTGATGCCGCTTACAGAGTAGATCACAAGATAGTTGCAGGTGTAGATGAAGCCGGAAGAGGTCCTCTGGCCGGGCCCGTTGTAGCAGCTGCCGTTATAGTTCTGAATCCAGTGGAAGGTGTGTACGATTCTAAAGCTCTTAGCAGAAAAATCAGAGAATCGTTGTTTGAGAGAATAATCGAGAACTCCATAGTAGGTATAGGGCTTTCGTCGCCTGAAGAGATAGATCTCATCAACGTCTTAGCTGCCACCAGGCTGGCAATGAACAGGGCACTGAGCGTTCTTTCTGAAAGGCCAGATTATGTGATCGTCGATGGAAAGTGGCTAAGACTAGATGTGAAGGGCGAGTGCATTGTCCGCGGAGATCGAAAGAGCGCATCGATAGCCAGCGCTTCCATAATTGCAAAGGTGTTTAGAGATCGGATTATGGATTCTCTTGATTCATTATATCCCGAGTATGGGTATAGAAGACACAAGGGTTATTGCACTGAAATGCATCTAAATGCTCTGAGGGAGTTCGGGCCGACAACTTGGCACAGACTCACTTACAGGCCGATTCGAGAATTGATTCCTAAGGAACTTGTATCACGCTGGTCAGAAGAAAATGAAGTGAGTAACGCCAGGCTTCTTAGAGCCGGGTTGGCTGCAATGGAGGTCAAGAATTGAAGACGACATTTGAGGATAGCGAATGGGTAAGACTCATTGAGACAATGGAGAAATTGAGATCTCCCGGAGGCTGTGAATGGGATATAGCACAGACTCATGAGACACTCAGACCATATTTGATTGAAGAGGCGTATGAGGTGCTTGATGCTATAGACAGTGGGAATGACGAAGAGCTTGCCGAAGAGCTTGGCGATATCCTTCTTCAGGTAGTATTTCATTCACAGATTGCTGCCGAAAGAAAAGCCTTTTCAATTACGGATGTTGTAAGGTCACTAACAGATAAGCTCGTGAGAAGGCACCCCCATGTCTTTTCCGATTCAAAGGGTTATTCTTATCGCCAGTGGGAAGAAATAAAAGCGAAGGAAAAGGGAGCAGACTCAACTGGAAGTTCGTCTATAGGTAAGATCAACAATGCTCTTCCGGCACTGAGTCTGGCTCGTAGGGTTCAGGAGAATGCTTCAGTCGTAGGCTTTGACTGGAACGAGATAAGCGGCCCGCGCAACAAGATAAACGAAGAGATAGAAGAGCTAGACTGCGCTATAAAGGGAGGGGACAAGAAGAAAATTGAAGAGGAAGTCGGAGATCTTCTCTTTACGATTGCAAATCTATCGAGATTTCTTGATGTGGATCCTGAATCGGCTTTAAAGAGATCAACCGAGAAATTTGTGAACCGTTTTCGAGATATGGAGAGTCATATTGAGAAGTACGGTCTGGAAATTGAAAGTATGACCATAGATGAGCTCAATCACCTGTGGGAAAAAGCGAAGGAGGGTACAAATTGAAGAAGCTGCTAATCGCTGCCCTGATGATTATGTTATTTGCTGCAACAACGCTTGCACAGACAGAGGAGTTGTCTGGAAGTGGGATAGCCGCCAAGGTAAATGGCGAGGTTATCACCATGGATGCTTTCCTTTCGAAAGTTTTGCCTAACTATACTGAGATATCAAAGAGGATTGAAGAGGTAGACCCTCTGTTTTCAGAGATGCTTCTGAATACTGAAGCCGGCCAGAAATTACTGGAGGAATACGAAAGAAATTCTCTGGAGGCTCTGATTGAAGAGACGCTTATTATTCAGTATGCTAGGGAAGCTGGAATAGAAGCCGACACCGAGGTTCTGAGAGGCGTTGTCAACAAATCAATCATGGATACTCTCACAGAATTGGACATTGAGAAGTCAGATGCTGATCTTTTCTACATTCTCAAAGGATACATCGATGGTCTGAGTTCCTATGAGGCGAAAGTAGTTAGGGATCTTGCCTACAAAGAGGTTCTTAATGCTCTATATGAAGCCGTTACTGAAAGTGCAACTGTTACAGAAGAGGAAGTTGAGCAGTATTATCTGGCCAACTCCTCCAAGTATGCAATTGAGGAGGAAAGGGCCAATTTAAAGGTGCTCCTGTTTGATTCTTTCTCTGAAGCCTACTCGGTATGGAAGACAGCATCTAGGGATGCTAATCCTGCTTCTGTACTCGATACCTTCCCTGAAGTTCAGTCGGGAAGTTTCACGAGACAGGAGATAGAGAATCTGAATCCCGAGCTTGTGAAATCTCTCTTCAAACCGACTAATGGCGAGTTGCTTTCTTCGGTCGTGACTCTTGACAACAAATATGCTGTTATTTATCTTGAGTCATATTCTCCAGCCGGTGCTCAGGGCATTGATGACGTAAGGGAAGAGATACGGCAAATTCTGATTGCAGAAAAGGAGGACCTGCTTTGGAGAATGTGGAAAGAGCAGGAATTCAAAGCTTTCAAAGAAGGAGCTGTTGTAGAGAGATACTACGAGACTGATGGAGGAGAGTAGATTGAGTGTGACAAAAGAAGTTGTTATGAAAGCTCTGGGGGAAGTGTACGATCTAGAAATAGGTTTTGATATTGTCTCCCTCGGATTGATATACGGTGTAGAAGTACAGGAAAACAACGATGTTAGAGTCAAGATGACAATGACGACGCCGATGTGTCCTTTGGCAGGGCTTATGCTAGAAGACGCAAGAAGAAAAGTGAGCGAGATCGAAGGGATCGGGGAAGTCAAAATGGAACTTACCTTCGACCCTCCCTGGACACCTGAGATGGCGAGTGACGACGTAAGAAAGATGCTAGGAATGTGAGATCAGAGCAGTTAGTAGAGATATCCAGGAAGAAACTGGCTGAGGCGGGAATTGAGAATTCCCGCTTTGTTGTGCTATTACTTGCGAAGGAAATTCTATCTCTGAGTGAAGCCGATCTTATCCTCAAGAAAACTGAAGAAATCGAGTCTCCACTGGCCAATAGATACCTTGCAGCGGTGGAGAGAGTTGCCAGTGGAGAACCTATAGATTATGTGCTGGGGTTCAGAGATTTCCTTGAGATTCGACTCAAGCTCTCTCCTAGCGTCTTGATTCCCCGTAACGAGACAGAGGAGATGGTTGAAACTGTCATTGCCAACGAAAACACTTCAAGAGTATTCGCCGACATAGGAACAGGAAGCGGGGCTATAGCGTGCGCACTGGCCAGTCACATTCCTTCCGCGATTGTTTACGCGACAGACATTTCGAAAGAGGCTCTTACCCTAGCAGAGGAAAATGCCAGGAAAAACGGTATTCATAACATTAGGTTCATTGAGGCAAACAATATTGAGGGATTAGGCTTTCTTCTGGAACGTGTGGAAGTCTTGGTTTCTAATCCTCCATATGTTAGGACAGCCGACATAGATTCTCTGGATTTAGCTGTAAGAAACCATGAACCTCAGATTGCGCTAGATGGCGGGGAGGATGGTCTTGACTTCTACAGAGAGTTTTTCAGACATCTACCCAGAGGAAAGAAAGTCTACCTCGAAATATCTCAGTACGAGACTGAAGGGCTTCTCAGGCTGGCTAGTAAGCTTAAAGGTTACTGTTACGAGTTCAGGAAGGACTTCTCGGGAAACTACCGATTCATGATTCTTTATCCAGAAGATTGAGAACTTCAGATGAAAATCTTTCCAGTTCGACTCTGAAGAGATGATCAGCAAGATAATCTAGACCCGTCTCTCCCCTATTCACGATTGCAACTTTTGCACCGGAGGATCTGGCGATAACTGGAAACTGGGCCACAGGCTTTTTGAGAAGATGACCGAAGGCGAA
>WOZY01000162.1 GCA_011620045.1 Mesotoga sp. | reverse complement strand
TATTTCAGAGCATTAAAGATCTTCTCATACAGTCTGAGTTGTTCCCCCTTGAGGTTAAGAGATGCGAATAAATGATCCTTTATAAAAGCATAGTCAGAGACAACTCCCTGTCCCTGTGAAGCTGCCTTCTTGACGTTCGACTGCTGATCAAACCGACTTATCAAGAAAAAGAGCTGGGTTTGAAAAGCCCATCTTTCCATATCTTCATAGAAACGAGCTAGAAATGGATTTTCTTCGACAACTTCCAACACAGTTGGCATAGTGTATTTTCGAGAGAGAGTCTGGACAAGGGTTGTCTTACCGACTCCTATTACTCCTTCCACAGAAACATACTTTCCGCTTAATTTAGAAAACATCATCTAGATTCACTGCTCCAATTCTGAAAGACATGATGGAGAATTCGCCTCCAAACAGTGTCAATCTTTTTCATAAAGAAGAAACTTACCGATCGCGTAGATACCGACAGTTTAATTAGCTATTTCTATTCTGAATTCTCTCCGATGCTCTGAGTCCGTCGAAAAAGGGTTTCAAATAGTTCAGAACGGATTCTAGGTAATAATGAACAGTTTCGTGATAACCGGGAACAGAGAGTACTATTGAATCCCCGATTGTTCCTGCTCCAACCCGGTATAGGCACAGAGAAGGGTCGGCGACTATAGCATTCCTGAGCATTGCCGTCTCAATTCCTGTTGCCCTTTTATCCACAAGAGACAAGACAACCTCGGGTCCTATGTCTTCCCTGTGAAGTCCCGTTCCTCCAAGAACGAGAACTATGTCATTTGAACAGGAATCGGCATATATTGCTTCTTTGAGATCGCTCATCACTGGGTCGACATCAGTAGAGCCTGTGTACCTAAAACCATGATCTTCGAGAATCCTTTTCGAGATCTCTATCGATTCAGCGATTTCATCGAAAAAACCAGACTCAAGTATTCTTATTATCTTACAGCTGTACATACCACACCTCCGGGTTTACTTGAAGAAGACATAGGTGGATATCGGTTCAAGTGTCACTTTGCCTGAGAGTCTTTCAAGAGGGGTTTCCGAGACTCTGACTCCGTCCGATGCGAGATTCCAACTGTCATCCGGGAGGGTTATCTCGGCGGGTTCAAGATTGCCGTTGAAGATTACTAGTATTTCCTCCCACGTGTCGCCGGCCGACTTTCCATTTATGGTGAATGCAACTATGTTTCTTGGTGCGTCAAGGAATGTCAGATTGCTGCTGATCTGCTCAGATGAAGTCATCCTGAAGGCTGGATGGTTTTTTCTCAGGGCTATTATGTCCTTGTAATAGGTGAAAAGATCAATGAACTCGGCCTTCCTTGAATAATCCATTTTGTTTATCTCAACTCCGGCGTTATAGCTGTTTTCGTTCCCATACTTCGTACGCGCGAAATCCACACCACCATGAAGGAAGGGAATCCCTTGTGAAAGAATTACTATTGCATTTGACAGCTTTTGCGCACTTAACAATAGATCTCTTGGAGCATCTGGCATTGCGGCACTGTTCTTGTCCCACAAGGTCTGATTATCATGGGCCGAAACGTAGTTGATAGTCTCTGCCGGATCATCTGCAAAGTCTTTTATGTCGTTGCTGTATTCAATGCTACCAACGATACCTCGCATTATCCTCCGCTCTTTTGCCCTGCTTCCGAGGGCAAAGCCCTTTACCTTCTCATCGAAAACACTTCCTCGGATAGCGTCTCTCAGGTTATCATTAAACACGCTTACCCCGGTTCCCTTCTGATCGCCCTTTCCAAAAGTTATTGTCGCTCCCCATCCGCCCCACGGCTCGCCGTAGAGGAGAATCGATTCATCGATGGCATGAAGCTCCCGGTCTATTGCAAGAATGGTCTCTCTGTCTATTAGACCCATAAGGTCGAATCTGAACCCATCGATTCTATATTCATTGACCCACATCTTCAGAGTATCGAGAATGTACTTCCTCATCATCGGTCTTTCGGTAGCTATCTCATTACCGACTCCTGTTCCGTTCAAATAAGCTCCAGTACTATCTGTCCTGTAATAGTAATAGGGAACCGTTTGATCAAAGGGTGAAGAAGAGCCAGTTGCTGCCGTGTGATTGAATACGGTATCGAGAATGACTCTGATCCCGTTTTCGTGGAATTTCTCTATCATTATCTTTGACTCGATTATTCTGCTAAGAGGATCGGAAGGATCGATACTGTAATGTCCCTCAGGAACCATATACAGATAAGGATCATAGCCCCAACCGTACTGTCCGTCTTCTCCTTCGTTGATGTAATAAATGTCGTTAAAGGGCATTATGTGTACATGTGTTACGCCAAGTTCAGTAATGTGATCCAATCCTACAGACACTCCCTCAGGGCCCGTTCTGCCCGTTTCTGCCAGCCCGAGATATTTGCCCTTATGCTCTACGGTTGTATCCAAATCGGAGGTCATGTCCCCAACATGAATCTCGTATATTATTGCGTTCTCAGGGTTCTCCAAGAGTGGGGTTTTATGATCTTTCCAACCATCGAAAACTGACTTTTCAGGATCTATTACGACTGACCTCTCACTGTTTCTTGTTACCGCACGGGAGTAAATATCCACAGTATTTCTTTCCTTGCCATAAGAGAAAAACTTGAACCTGTAGGCTTTAAGATGCTGATCTCCTTCAACAACCGCTTCCCATACTCCGGCTTCTCCTCTAGTCATGGGAATTTCGACGTAAGCATCGGAATAGAGGTCTTCAAACAGAAGTACCGATGCTGAAGAAGATACGGGCGACCAGACTCTGAAAACAGTCTCGCTCTTTGAGTAGATTGCTCCGAGCTGGTTTCCGTAGAAGAATTGCGGGTCATCAAGCGCCTTCCTGACAATGATCTCACTTGAAAGGAAGCCTTCTATCTTCAGGGAAAGCTCTTCACTAACACATTCTGCAGAAAGAGGTTTCGCGAGCTTTATCTTAACGTAGTTAGTCACAGATACATCAGTTGGATCCGCCTTTTCGAAGGTTTCAATCTCAATGAGAGAACCGTTCACCAAGACTTCCGGAGTTACGGTCTTGGTGTCAACAGGAGCTGAAAGCGATGCAAATATCTCGCTCAATGAATCCAAAAAAGCGATCTTGACTCTTGGAGTAAGATCTATCTTCTCTGGACTGATCAGAAACTCTTCTTCACCTTCGATTACCCAAATTTCGGCCACGCCTGATTCGGGGATGTCGACAAATCTATCGGTGGTAACATCTTTCTTTTCCCACTCTCTGAGTCTTACTATAAAGCCGACTCTAGAGTGTTTTTCGTCAAGTTTGACGGTTGCAGACACTCCAAAATCATCTGTTCTATCGAAAGCGTATGATTTTCCATCCATACTTTTCGGCTTATCCGGCCAAATCCAGAGATTCCAGCCATCATAGTTTTCGTCGTACCTGTGATAATGAACAATCAATACAGTTCCTGCATCATAATCTGCTGCGTTTTTTCCCATACTTTCTCCCGTAAAAGCAAAAATCGTTGTTCCGAAGATGATGAACAAGAAGAACAACACCTTTTTCATTATAAGACCTCCCTTAATAGAGTGGGGTTACAATGAAGCCACTTATCCTTCTGTCATATTCATATTCGAAAAGAGTCTCGCTTCCGTCTCGACCTCTGATCCTGAGAGAGCCGCCTCTGGGATCAAGGTAGCTTTCCCAAAGATAATCGTAATCAAAAGAAACTTGACGGGAACGATCAAGTGTAACAAATATTTTAAGCTGTTCCTGCATTTCTAGAACACCTTCAGATGTAAAGAGAAAAAGGGCTTCATCCAGACTACTTTCCGCTCTGGAGACGATTGATAGAGTAGAACCGTCGAAACGCCCACCCTCTGAGGCAGTCAAAACAATCATGGCGTACTCGCCATTCTCGAAGATATCTATTTCGGATATGACCAATTTTGCGTCAAGCAGCGCATGACTTTGTAGTGATTCCTTTGTTTCCGCCTGCTGAACATCTTCTTGGATTGTCGCTTTAACTATGTCCAGCTCTTCATCCCAAATTCCGAGAGCTTTTTTGGAGGCGTACTCTTCCGCATTGGACAGATCGATTTCTCCTTCGCCTGCTGCTCGTCCGAGCCCGCTGGAAACAATGATCGACTCAATCAAATAGGGTTCCACATCAGGTTGAATCCAGATGTAAGCAGCAGAATTTTTTGACGAAGAGGCTCTTTGAACCGTAGCTTGAAGTCCAATCGTGCTTCTCAAGAACAACAGAAGTCTCTTGCTGTAGAACTTTGACGAGTCATATTGCGGAATGTCAAGTCCGGCAAGCACGAACCTCCGGAGGGTGCCTTCTCTCAAAATTAAGAGATCGAAATTATTCTCTGTACCGACGATTAGTCCTGAAAACCCTGATAATGTCGCATCAAGTGAGACATAGTGGAGTTCGTCCATAATCAACGAATCTGCCAGAATGGTCAAAGGAGAAAGGCAGGCAACGAGAACGAGAAAGAATAGAGACATCAGAGACGCTGAACTCCATAATCTCTTTTCAACCAAATAACACACCTCCATCACTGGTCAAAAAAAGTATATCATCACGGCCTTGTGATAAATGAATCTTGGAACTTCTTCCAAAAAAGGAAAAGTTCGACTCAATCCAGTTATGATTGAGAGCTTTTGTCTGCTGAAAAAAGCCGTGAGCGCCAGATGAATGAGAAGATGAGTACGGGAATCGTCCAACCCAAATAATTAAAAGCAATGTCGATTGCGTCAAAATGCCTGTATGGAGACAGAATCTGGAGAAACTCGAGGATAATCGGACCCGTAACGAGAAATAAAAAAAACGAAATTCTTATCTGCCCTTTCACTCCAATCTTTGAACAAAGCAGAAAAAGGAGTCCTCCGAAGAAGAAACCGACAAAATGGAGAAATTTATCGCTTCCGATTGCCAACTTGGGCGCACCCGGTCTTAAATAAAAGAATACCGTTGCCACCACATACATGATTGACAATACAATTACCAGAATTCTCTTCATTAACCAAGATTATGCTTGCCCTGGACACGAAAGTCAATGACATTCATTTTGGAATCAGAAAACTCTCGAGTTGAAAAGCTTGTCTTTCTTTACTATAATGAAGTGTATTGTAAATTGAGAGGAGGACACGACTCATGTCCAAGGTTTGCGAAATATGTGGCAAGGCACCAACTACAGGAAATATGGTCTCCCACTCAAATAAAAAAACCAAGCGCTGGTGGAAGCCGAATGTGCAAAAGGTACGCGTCATGATTGACGGAGAGGTGAAAAGAGTAAGAGTTTGTGTGAAGTGCCTCAAAGCTGGAAAAGTGACGAGAGCAATATAGATGGAGCGCGCGAGGCGCGCTTTTTTCGCTAAGAAGGCATGTCATGAATAGTCGAAAGACCTTCGCTTTGATCGATCTGTCTGCTTACAAGCAGAATCTTCTTTATTTGTCAAGGAAGGCATCTCCGGCGAAGTTGATGGCTGTTGTGAAAGCTGACGCTTATGGTCACGGCGCAGTGGAGTTATCGAGGGTCGCTCGGGATACCGGCATTGAGCAGCTCGCCGTTGCTTTTCTTGAGGAAGGTATCAAGATTCGAGAAGGTGGGGTCAGTCTGCCAATTCTTGTACTGAACTATGTGGACAGACACGAAATTCCTGTTGCCACGAAATTCGGCTTGACTCTAACTCTTTGCTCATTTGCTCAGCTTGAAGAAATCGTTGATCTCGAGGTACCTCTTCCCGATTTTCATATTGTTGTAGACCTGTGTCTTATACACATCA
>WOZY01000193.1 GCA_011620045.1 Mesotoga sp. | reverse complement strand
AGTACAGAAAGGCTCTTGAGAAAATGCCGGCAGGGCTCTCATCAATAGTTGAGAAGATAGTAGAAAGCAGTGGATTGAAGAACTTCCTTCTTCTTGCACTTAAGGAAAGCGAATTTCTGGATCCGTGGGAGGATTATGTGCTCTCCGCTCTTAAGAGGAATGAAAGAAGAGAAAGGGGCAATCCCAGAATCAATCTTCAGAAGACCGTAAAACTGATTTTCAGTGAGGGGGGGCTCCTGCAGGATTCAATGAAGGGATACGAATTCAGACAAGAGCAGTTCATGACCGCTCTTGAAATCGCGGAGTCAATTGAAAGAGACAGCAATCTTATGATCGAGGTCGGTACTGGAACCGGAAAGAGCATCGCATATCTGGCACCGGTGGCATACGCCTGTATCTCGACGATGAATCAGGCGGTTGTCTCAACAAGAACAAGAATCCTTCAAGATCAGCTCTTCAAGAAAGATGTGGAGGTGCTGAAGACATTTCCTAACCTTGATGATCTGCGTGTTTCGGTTATGAAGGGGAGGGAAAGATATCTTTGTGTCAGAAAGCTCTTTGAAGTCGTGAACCTCGCTCTCAACAAGATGCTGGATGAAGAGATGTCAACGGAACTTTCAGGAATACTCATCTGGTCTATGATCACTGGCGAGGGAGATCTCGACCCGCTTCCGCTGAAAGAAGAGATGAGAAGAATGATTTCTGGAAACAGATTCGACTGCACCAGACGACTCTGCCCTTTCTTCGAGATCTGCCCTTACTACGTCCAGAGAGAAAACGCGAAACGCTCCGACATAGTTATCACGAATCATTCCTTCCTCTTTAGCGAAGCAAACATAAGACTTTCCGACGGAGTCGCCGAAGAGCGAGAAGATATCGGAACTCTCCTCCCGGGATTCAAATATCTCGTCGTAGATGAGGCGCATGAGCTCGAGGCTTCATTGACACAGGCCATGAGCTACCGCTTTGAGCCGTACGAGCTGGCCGGCACTGTGAGAAGACTCACAAAGGCAGTTAGGGATTCCTTTGGATTTCTAAAGAGGCACTTTGACGAGGACTTTTTGAGAAAACTGTGGGCAAAGCTCAAAGAAGCAACCGCTAATCTGGACAAAGAGAGCACAGAGCTTGTTAGAGTTACGGGCAGTTCTGAATCCGGAAGCCGAACTACACTCACTGGAAAAGAACTCGAAGTGATGATACCTATGCTCATAGCAATTTTCGATACTCTTCAGACACTTGTTTATATTGGTACTCAGACGATGCAGATGCTCGATGATGTTGAGGATAGAAATGAAAAGATAGATGGCCTAGAAGCTGAAGTAAGCAGGATTCTCACTGAAACAAGGGAATGGATGAAGCAGATAGCGGGAATCACTTCCTCTCAGGAGTCGAGAATTGTGTATGTAAGCCGATTCGAAAGGCGTGCCGACAGCTTTAGCATAATCTCCTCACCTGTCGAAAACGATACCTTGATGGCATCGATTTTCCCCGACGTGAGCGTCAAGATTTTCATCTCTGCGACTTTGTGGGTTTATAGTAGGGGCAGCGATGGCTTCAATTACGCTAGAAGAATACTTGGAACAAGCAGTAACAATGAAGCGGTGAGGCTCGGAACTTCATTTGATTATACTCAGCAGCTGAAGTTCTTCGTCCCGGTCGACTTGCCGGACTATCTTCCAAATTCGCTAACCTATCTCGAAAGCGCATCTGACATAACGCTCAACGCCTTGAAGATAGTAGGAGGTGGTTCAATGGTGCTCTTCACTTCTTACGAAGACATGAAATGGACTCTTTCCAGGATCTCCGGCGGACTTGGCGATATGTCGATTCACATTCAAGATAGAGAGGACAGTCCGACAACCATTCTTGCAGACCACGTAAATTCAGAGAAGTCCGTGATTTTCGGAGCCAGAGCATTCTGGGAGGGTGTAGATCTTCCTGGTGAACAGCTTAAACTTCTGATAGTCTATAAGCTCCCCTTTGAAAGACCAGATGAACCGCTAATTGAGGCTAGAATAAAGCATTACGGGAAGAGGAGTTTCGTGGAAGGTATGAACAAGTACTATTATCCAAAGATGATAACGGCCTTCCGACAGGGCCTTGGCAGACTCATAAGAACAAGGAGTGATCACGGAGTAGTGATTGTAATTGACAAGAGAATAGTCGACCCTAACAGGGTATATTCGAAAAAGCTCTTGGCTTCTCTCCCGGCCGGAGCGAATGTTCAAGCTATTGGCAGTAGCCAGATTCTGCGTGAGCTTAGAAGACTTAAGAGGGAGAAGTGGATCTGATGCTGAAGGCAGTCATCTCCCATTTCTTACCCAATTACTGTCTGGTTTGCGAGAGAGAAATCGACCCTGCTGACTACCTCTGCATAGACTGTTTGAATTCTATAAGAGGTCCGATAATGGCCCCCGTTGAACTCGTGAATATAGACTCGGCTCATTCTTACTGGAAGTATGAAAGCCCCTTGAAAGAGCTTATACGTGCTTACAAGTTTGGAGACAGGCCCGGCGTCGCTAGTCTGCTTGCAAATATGGTCTTCGAAATGATAGACGCCTTTGCTCCAGCTACCGATGTGATCGTCCCGGTTCCAACATCTGTGCAGGCATTCATTAGGAGAGGTTTTGATACCAACCTGAGAATTCTCCGGCATCTTGCAAGAACGGTCGATATTAAAATCGACAATGTTCTGTCTATTTCGGGAAAGACTGTCCCTCAGTCAACACTGAAGATGCAGGACAGGATAGATAATGTTAGAGACAAGTTCTTTTTGAAAAAGAGACCGAGAAGCACTTCGGTTATTCTTTTCGATGATGTGGTTACAAGCGGCGCAACTGCACGCCAGTGTGCTAGAGTTCTAAGAGAAGGCGGTGTCAAGGAGATCATTCTGTTTGCAATTGCCAGTGCAAAAAAATAGGGCCTCACGGCCCCTGGCTGGGAGAGGAGGACTCGAACCTCCATCGGCGGATCCAGAGTCCGCTGTCCTACCAATTGGACGATCTCCCAAGACAGTAAAGATTATAAAGCAGAATACAATTGGTGTCAAGACGTTTGGAGGCATACGATGAACATAGCGATGTTCAGTGATACTTATTCTCCTCAGGTTAACGGAGTGGTAACCATGATCAGGATGCTTGAGGAGAATCTTCAGAAAAGAGGGCACAATGTCTACATTTTCACAGTGGATCACCCCGAAGCCGGCATTCAGGAGAACGTTTACCGAGTTCCTTCGCTGAGATTTCCGTGGGAGAAGCAACACAGAATAGGCCTTCCAACGAACTTCAAAGAACTCATTCAAATTGTGAAGAGTCTCAACATTGACGTTGTGCACTCGCATACATCACTGATAGTCGGCTACCTGTCCAGTCTCGTAACCTCGAATCTGCATATCCCCGGAGTTACGACCTATCACACAATGATGGAGGAGTATGTTCACTATATTCCTTTTATGGAGCCTATTTTGAGAGTATATATAAGAGGTCAGGATAGAAGGTTTTGCGACAAGAACAGAGCGGTCATCGCACCTTCGATCAAGATAAAGAAGCTGCTGCTCTCCTACGGCGTTTCGTCTCATATAGAGGTCATTCCAAATGGCGTTGACCTGACTCCTTTCATGAAAGAAGTCGATATTGATGAAATCAGATCGTTTAGGAACAAGTACAGAATTGGTGAAAATGAGAAGGTTCTGATCTTCGTCGGCAGGCTGGGAGAAGAAAAGAGTATAGACAAACTTATCGAGAACTTCGCCAGGATAAACAAAGCTCTGCCGGATTCCCATCTGCTGCTAGTTGGAGACGGACCTTTGAAGGGCAAACTGAAGGAACTTGCAGGAACTCTCGGTGTTGGTGAGAGAGTTCACTTCACGGGTTTCTTGAAGTGGCCAGATGAGATTGCGTTGGCCTACAAGAGCAGTGATGCGTTCATGATTGCCTCTCACACGGAGACCTTTGGCTTGGTTACGCTTGAAGCCATGGCATCCGGTCTGCCGATAGTAGCCTTCAAGGATGACAGCATAGCAAATATGGTTCTAGATGGAGAGAACGGTTTTATGTGTCCCTCAAAAGAAGAGTTATCTACTGCGGCGATTGAGTTGCTTACAGATAGGGAGCTCATGGAGAGAATGTCGAAACGTTCTGTTGAGATTTCTCAGGACTTCTCTGCTGAAGCTAATGTGGATAGAACGCTGAGTCTCTATGAAAAGGTTGTCAGGAACGAGATCTAGACTTGAAACCAATTTCGTGTGCCGTGAGTAGTCCTCCGAAGATGATGTTGGCGAAGTAGCTGAAGAATCTCCAAATTAGCAGTGCGGCGCCGATTCCTTCTCCGAAGAAGGATTTGAAAAAAAGTACGTACCCACCCTCAGAGACGCCGCTTGCACCGGGAGTCGGAATCAAAGAAACAACAAGAAATAGAATGAGTTGGACTGCGGTGATCTCCAAATACTTCACCGGAATTCCAATAGAAAGCGAAACAAAATAGGGAATAGATATCATGCAGATCAACTGAGCCAGGGTACTTAGTGATGCGATGCCTAGAGTAACTGGCCTTCTTATCAAATCTTTCATGGAAGAGTGAAAGAAGCGCAATTCCTTCATGGCTTTTTCGATCAACGTTCTTTCTTCCTTGATTATCTTGATTTTGGAGAGGAAGCCTATCACTAGACGAATGAGCTTTTCTGTGAATCCGGGACTCAGTGAGAATAGGATGAGCACGACAAGAACGAGGCTGTTGAGTGCGAAACCGAAGATCGACAGAATGGCAAGATTAGAAATCTTTCCGGCGACGAGGGGATATGCCTTGAGAATCGCGGCCACACCAAGAAATGTTATAACGAACTGATAAATCAGAAACCTTGAAACCAGCATTGCAGTTGATTCACCTACCGAAATGCCCTTTCTCTGCATGAATACTACCTGGGCCGGCTGTCCTCCGGAGGAGAAGGGAGTAATCCCGTTGAAGAACGTACCGATTACAGTTATCTTGAAAAGATAGGTGAAGGGAATCGACAGGCTACGCATTAACGCGAAAACTTTAAGGGTTATCGCTTCAAAGACCCATGTTCCAACTGTCAGAGAGAAGGTCAGGAGAATCCATCCTGGATTGGCTGTAGCAAGATATGAAACCGACTTGCTGAAATCTGTGACCATCAATACAATTAGTATGATCAGGATGCTCACTGCGATAGCGATCACGGAGTTTCTGGTCGATTTCTTCATAGCTTTTTATCAAGAACCTCAAGATAGATGTTTTTCAGTTTTTGGCCGATTATCGAGAGATCCCTTTCCAAAGCGGTCTCTTTCCCGCATGAAGACAGTTTCTTCCGCAGACTGCTGCTTTCTAGCAGCCTATCGATATGCTTGATGAATTCCTGGTTGTCATTTCCTTTGAGACAGTTTTCTTCATGTTTCATCCATTCACTGTAAACAGGAATGTCTCTTAGGACAATGGGCGCTTCAGTAGCCAGTGCCTCAAGAACAACAATCCCTTCAGTTTCCTCATAGCTTGGAAAAAGGAAGACATCACAGGCAGAGTATGGGCCGATAATCATCTCCTGTGGAATGAATCCGGGGAACTTCACGTTATCTGGAGGGTTCTTCAGGAGATGCCTTATCTTTGCGGGCAGGAGACTGCTTATCTTCGCTCCAAACCAGTAAAATGTCAGATCCTTCCTTGTATCGGCGATCTGGCAGAAATCTATCACGCCCTTCCTTTCGAAAGGGAGACCTACAGAAACGACCAGGGGTTTCCGGATGTGGTTTTCAGAAAGGAAGCTCTCTGCAAGAGATTTGCTTCTTGTGAACTTTTTATTGTCGAC
>WOZY01000232.1 GCA_011620045.1 Mesotoga sp. | reverse complement strand
GAGGTAATTCTTCAGTTCATGTCTATTCGAGAGAATCGAGTGAATACCCTCCAGAACAAAGGCTTTCGTCGACTTGTCAGTCATCTTATCTCCATATAATCTTGCAAGCGCTTTCACCGCAACCGAAGAATTCGTGCTGCTGAGGGCCATTATTACCTGATCCCTCAGTTCGGAATCACTGTTCTCATCTAAAAGCAAGGCCAGAACGTCCACGACATTCTCTCCTTCTCCCAAGCGCGCCAGCGCTTCGTAGATAACTATCTGCGATCTCTCGTCGCTGTAATCCCTCAACATTTCGTAAAGATACGACACCGCCCTTCTGTCTCCAATCTCACCCGCGAGATCTGCGAGATACAGTCTAGAGACTGGATCGATTTCCTTCGATCTCATTTTCTCTAACAAGAGAGGAACAACTGCCTCACCCATCTGAAGCAATGCTTCAAAACAGATCTGCGCTGTCTCGCTATCCTCGCTTACCAGAAGCTCAAGAAGCACCGGGACGGCCTCTGTTCCCTTTTCCTCAATGATTCTGTTTATCAATTCTTCTCTGTCCATGCTTCACCTCTACTCCTGCTCTGGTATCTGGCCGCTCATCTCCTCAATTTCCCTTTCCTTTGAGCAACCGTGAAGCTCTTCAATCCTGGAAACTGTCTCCGAGTCAACCTGCTCCTTCCTTACAACAAAATGCATGTCTGCAATTAGCGCAATTTGAGGTAGGTGTGTTATTACGATAGTTTGAATCTCGCCCGAGATCTCCCTGAGTTTTTCCGCGACTACTGTTCCCAGCCTCTGGCCGACCCCGGAATCAACTTCATCGAATACTATTGTCTCAAGATCCAGCTGGTCCTTCAAGGCTGACTCCAGAGCCAACAAGAATCTTGAAAGCTCACCGCCGGAAGCGACTTTTCCTATCTCCATAAATTCCATTCCCGGGTTAGTCTTTACCATCATGGTGACCCTGGAAGTTCCATAACTCTTGGGCATCTCCTCTGGCTGGAGGTGGAATCTCAGCTCCGCACCCTTCATCCTGAGATCCTCAAGATGCAATTTGATTTGCTCTTCTATCTCCTCCGCCCTTGCAGCTCTCTTTTGATCAAGGACCAGTCCGGTCTTCTTCATTCTGACCACGAGATCCTCTTCAAGCCTCTTAAGTTTCTCTTTCCTCTCCTCGAGCTCTTGAAGTGCGCTAAGCTCCCTCTTGAATGTTTCGAGCCTCGAGAGAATCTTTTCAGCGGAATCTCCGTACTTCCTCTTGAGCCCCTGAATCAGCGTCATCCTGTTTTCGATTGCGGTGAATTCCTCGTCGTCGATTTCGAGTGAGTCTCTCTCC
Organism: Mesotoga sp.; assembly: GCA_011620045.1. GTDB lineage: Bacteria > Thermotogota > Thermotogae > Petrotogales > Kosmotogaceae > Mesotoga. The sequence continues at coordinate 4,507 of WOZY01000232.1, read as the reverse complement.
TCTTCGACCATCGAGTAAAGAGAATCCAGTTCCTCAAGGGCGATCTGCAGATTTTCATGCCATCCCTTGTATCCGAAATCCTCTATCTTTTCAATGATAGTCACTGCATCATTGAGAGAGTTATATACGGAGAGCTCGCCGTCCTTCAGGATCTCTCTCAGTTCCTGAAACGTATCGATTAGAGTCTGGGCGTTTCTGTATCTGGTATACTTCATCTCAACGACCTGGTCTTCTCCCGGCCGAAGCTCTGCCTGCTCAATCTCATTTATCTGAAAACTCAGGAAGTCCTTTTCTCTTTCGATCTGAGCCGGGTCGACACTAAATGAATCAAACTCCCGTCTCACCTTCATGAACTCTCCATAAAGCTCTCTATAATGGTTTAGGCTTTCCTCTCCCCTTAGGGCATGATCGAGAATCACATGGTGTTTCGATTCATCAAGCAAGCCTATACTGCTGTGCTGAGAATGGATCTCCACTCTGTCGCGAAAGGCAGTCTGGACTATCTGCCTCGGCACCATCCTCCCGTTCATTCTATAGATCGTTCTTTGCCCGGTAAAACTAACGGTAACAAGGAGCTGGTCTCCATCAATTTCTATTCCCATCTCTTTTAGTCTTGACGACAACGAACTATCGACTTCAAAGTTTCCCTCGATGCTTCCCGCACTGTCATTGTCCCACTGCGGAGGAAAGCCAAGGACTGCCCTAAGAGCCTTCAGAAACACTGTTTTGCCGGCTCCAGATTCACCGGTTATAGCATTCATGCCGCTAGAAAACTCAACATAGAACTCCTTGAAAGTGAGAAAATCATTTCCAGCCAGAGACAGCAGCATATTTTCCTCCATTTTCGCAACAGATCGCATCTCTAAACTACTCTATCAATCTATTATACTATTGATCAATTGCACCTTCAGTAACTCCGATTTGCGTTGCGGCACACAGAGGAAGAGATTCGCGAGCGCCTTGACAGTCACGGTTGCACTCCGTATAATGTTCACTGTGACGCATTAATTGGAGGTTATTAATCATGAAAAGAACATACCAACCATCTAGAGTCAAGAGAAACAGAACACACGGCTTCCTGGTCAGATCCAGAACAGTTGGTGGCCGAAAAGTGCTCGCAAGCAGACGAAGAAAGGGAAGAAAGAGACTTTCTGTGTGAACCGTAAAGACCAGTCCCTGAGTAAAAATGAAAGGCTAAGAAGGAAGGCAGACTTCGACAGAGTCTTCAAAAAGGGAAAATCAATAGTTGACCCTTTTTTTGTTGTATTGTATGTTAAGAATGGTCTGCCTTTTTCTCGTATAGGAGTATCGATAAAACGGAAATTCGGGAAGGCGAACTTGAGAAATCGACTCAGAAGACTGGTCAAAGAGGTCTATAGAACTAATAAATCAGCGTTTCCCAATGGGTATGATATACTTTTTATTGCAAGAAAGGATCTATCCGACCTGTTTAAGAAGAGAAAAGTTGGATACATTGATATGGTGCCTGTTGTAATACGAATCGCTGAGAAAATTGGAGAAACGTCCGATGAAAAAGATACTGCTGTTTCTGATAGATTTCTACAGGAAAAAGATCTCACCTAGAACCCGCCCAAGATGCAGGTTTTATCCCACATGCTCAGCATACACATATGAGGCTATAGAAAGATTTGGAGCCCTCAAGGGGCTGATTCTCGGAACATGGAGAATACTGAGATGCAATCCCTTCAATCCAGGAGGCTTCGACGAAGTACCAGATCACTTCACGCTATTGAGGAGGCACGAAAAATGAAAAGAGCGATAATTCTGACTCTTATCTTCATGACATTATTCACGCTCTCTGTATCGGGCAAAGAGCTTATTACTCAGGAAGGAACCAGTACGCTCATAGTTTCAGGCAAGACGCTGAAGGTAACCCTAGATACTGCTAAAGGTCTGATTCTCGGAGTTACGAGTTATGCCGATAACAAGGCTGTCGACTTTTACGTCTATAACGAAACTCTGGGGAAAGACGGTTTCAACATTTTCGATGCGGAAGGGAACGAGCTTCTACCGATATCGTTTTCTTACAGGAAGGATGTCGATGGAAATGTCATCGTGACTTTCAACTATGAGCAAGGCAACAAGTCTTATATCATTCTTAACAGTCCTTACTATGATTTCAAAGTCGAGCTTGATTTCAGTCAGAAGATAGAGGTCGCTCTGCCATTTATCTCATACGTGAATCAAACGCTTGGACCGGATTCCTCATACTACTTGACTTATGATAAGTTCAGCGGCCAGAAGACACTTTTCGCGATAACGTCGATGCAGGGAAGCTTTAAGTTCCAGAGGTACGAGACGGATAGCGGTAGAGGTCTTCTGGAGTCATTTGCCGGTCCGATGAGGTTGATACACGTAAAACAGGCTCTTCCTCAACAATATGATGCAATCGTCAAGGACCTTCAGGATTTCGGGGGAGTGACCTTCTTCTCCTGGATCTATCACGGGATAGTATACTTCCTTTTCTGGCTCTATCAGTGGTCTGGAAATTTCGGTTGGGCACTGATTCTCTTCACAATTGTGACTCGATTCATTCTCTATCCTCTTTATCATATCCAGACTAAATCTATGCTTATGATGAGGATGCTGCAGCCGGAAGTAGATAGAATCAAGAAGAAGTACAAGGATCCCAAAAAGCAGCAGGAAGCAATGATGGCTCTCTACAAGGAAAAGGGTTACAATCCTGCCTCGGGATGTCTTCCGATACTTCTTCAGTTACCCGTCCTTATCCTTCTATACAATGCTATAAGGTATTTCAGTGAAGTGATGGCATATACACCGGGTTTTCTCATATGGAAGGATCTTTCCGTTGGAAACTTCGTGCAGAACATACCATTCATTATTATCACAGTGATCGTAGGAATATTCAGTTCCTTGCTCACGGCTCAGGACGCCAGATCGGCGAGATCAGGAGTCATTATGCAGGTCATCTTCCCGATACTGTTTGCCACATTCCCCTCTGGACTGTTGCTTTACTGGACCACCCAGAGTGTACTGCAGCTCTTGATAAGCTGGGTAGTCTACAGTCGCCAAGGAATAAAGGGACTGACTTTCAGGCAGATGCTCGGTTTACCGGAGAAACCTGCGAAGTAGATGGAGATACGCTCAGGAGGTGTTAGTCGAAATGAAGCCAGTTGAATACAGGGCCGAAACAGTCGAGGAAGCAATCAGATCAGCTCAGGCAGATCTTGACGCTTATGATGATGAAATTGAAGTTTCGGTCAAAGAGAAAGGCTCAAAAGGCTTTTTCGGAATCTTCGGGTCGAAAGAATCAGTTATTGAAGTAACCTTGCTTGATAAACACTGGGAGAGAAAACTTCACGACTTCCTGAAGGGAATCCTGAAAAACTTCGACGAAGAGACCTTCTCCGAGGTCAAGCTTGCAGGAAGAACTTATAGAGTGAGAATCGAAGGCGAGGAAGTCGCAAGACTCATCGGAAAACACGGAAAGACTGTGGCCGCGCTGCAGCACATATTGAACATCTATGCAAACAGAATGGCCCCAACGAAAGTCAATGTCACCGTGGACATCGGCGATTACAGGCTTGAAAGAAAGAGGCTGGTAGAAGAGATAGCCCACAGGGCGGCGAAGGCCGCTCTGTCTAAGAGGGGCAAGATAGTTATGGAACCCATGTTTGCCTTCGAGCGCAGGCTGGTTCACGAGGTAGTCTCTCAGTATGAGGATTTGAAGAGCTATTCCGTCGGTTTCGAGCCTTACAGAAAAGTCGTGGTCGAATATAGCGAGAGAAAGTTCTCTTACGACAGAAGATCAGATTCAAAGAGGAGGCGCTATGACAGTGTCAGACAGAATTCGGATAGGCAAAGCGCTTGAAATCAATCCACAGCTCTTCGACAATGAAAATGTGAAGAGCGTTGCAAAGCGCGTATTGATAGGAAAGGCACAAGGTGCCTCGAATTTCGTGATGAGGTTGTTCACCGTCGGAGAGGGCGGATACAGCCCTAACCACAGCCATCCATGGGAACACGAGGTGTTCATTGTAGCCGGTGTAGCCGGAGTCGTATCTGACCAGGGCGAGGTAGAAGCCCCGGCTGGAAGTTACGTTTTCGTTCCCTCTGGAGTGAAGCATCAGTTCAAGAACAGGGGAAAGGGAAACCTCGAATTTATCTGCGTGATTCCATCTTCGGCAGATGAGGAATAGAATAGATACAGATGATAAACTGAATTTGATTCGAAGGAGGAACCGACATGCCGTTTTACAGATATGAGTGTGAAGACTGTGGAGAAGAAATGGAAGCCTTCCAGAAAATGTCCGATGAACCCCTTACGGTTTGCCCAGCATGCGGGGGCCATCTAAAGAAACTGCTGAACAGCGTGGGAGTTGTTTTTAAGGGTGGGGGCTACTACAGCACAGATTCAAAGAAATCTTCGACTGCTGATAGCAGCAAGAAACCTTCAACTTCTACTAGCAAATCAGAATAGTCAAAAGGTATCTAAGCTAAGATAAGGAACTGCGTTAGTTGAAAG
>WOZY01000089.1 GCA_011620045.1 Mesotoga sp. | reverse complement strand
TTTGTTGACTGGATTAGGACCGAGACCTGTCGGGTACGATCAAGGAGTTGGCGACAGAATACTGGACAACCATAAGGAGGCACTGGTCTTCCTTTCTGAAAAAGCACTTCTTACATCCCAACAGAAAGCGGTCATGCTTGACTCCATATCGGATCCGGAAAAGATGAAGAAAGACCACCTTCACCTCTTGCAGTGGTATGAAGAACACTTGTATTCAACCTCCCTCTACGATGTGAAGAGGTTGAAAGAAAGTCGGGAATACCTCCAAAGGAATCTTTATACCCACGGCAACTAGTATCTCCTGAAGCTCACGGATATTTAGCATTATGAAGAACTCGATGAGGACCGTATGATCCTTCCAGTCCCTTCGTACTTCATAGAGAACGCTCAGGGAGGAATATTTCGTCCACGTGCTGAGAGCGATGTGTTCATTGTTGGCTTCAAATTCGTCAGTTCCGTTCTCGAAAGAGATTCAGTCATTATGCTGCCAGAAGATGCGGGGCTCCCTCAAACCCGAATCGAATAAGCCTGCTCAACGAGCTTTTCGCGAAACGCCTTACCGATTACGAACTGTCGCAAGCAATGAAGCTGTAAAACGCGGAAATGAGAGAGACTTTCTCGGTTTTGGTCGCATTTGGACTTGTCAAGACTTTTCGCCTGAACGATCGGATTATATTTACTGCCGACAGAGATGAAGTGATCGAAATGCTGACATGTTTACTGGATGATGAAAGCTGAGTTTCTTATTGGTCTTGCTGCCATTACTCGATCATGAATCACCACTATATCGATCTTTGCTCTCTTCCGACATAAAAAAGCCCGGAAAACATCCGGGCCGGGTGGTAAGAGAACGAACGTGGTACATTATTGTGACGGAAGTTTCGTGCTGCCGGTTCATGTTTATCTTTTGGGTTCGACAATACTTCCTCTGGAAGTTTATGTTGTTGATGAGTGATTCAGTGGATTCTGTCGAAATTCTACTGGCGGAGAATCACGATATTTGATCGTTGCCGTAGTAACATTGTAGTTGGGGGTGAGTAAATGGAGTATCGAAAACTAGGGAAGACAGGACTTGAGCTCTCCCTTTTGGGTTTGGGAGGTTTTCATCTGCTTGAAATTGAGCTTGACACAGTAAAAGAGATTGTGAAGAGATACCTGGAGGCGGGAGGCAATTACTTCGAGACCGCAAGATCATATGGGGACGGAGTTTCTGAGAGGAAGCTCTCTAAAGTACTTCCAAAGGAAGGAATTGTGGTAGCCTCCAAGACCGAAAGTAGAGAAAAGCAGTCTTCCGAAAAAGATTTGTTATCTAGCCTAAAGGCCCTCGGAAGGGATCACATAGATATTCTCTTCCTTCACGCCGTAACCAAAAACGATTACTGGGAAGCCATTTCTTCCTCGAATGGTGCGTTGAAAACGGTTGAATGGGCGAAGAAGGAGGGCCTTATAAGGTATGTGGGTATTACCAGTCACGGTTACGGTGGAACGCTTCTTAAGGCCCTTAAAGAGTACCCCTTCGATCTTTTCATGACACAGATGAACTATTACGACAGATTCAACTTCCCCGAAATAGAGACGAAAGTAATTCCATATGCGGTGTCAAACAATATTGGAATCGTTGCAATGAAATCTCTGGCAGACGGTTACCTCTGGAGAAGCGTCGGGAATGCTTTCAGATACACGAAAACTATACCTGTTTCGTGCATCGTCAGTGGAATCAACTCTTTAGATCAGCTTGAAGAGGATCTAGAGTTGATAGAGAAAGAACCCTTTTCTCCCGAAGAACTCGAGCAGCTGTTTTTTGAGGCGCCAGAACTCGGCAATTACGTTTGCAGACAGTGCATGAAATGTCTTCCATGCCCTCAGGGCATAAACATCCCGGGTCTTTTTCTTGCAGAGGGTCGTTACGACAGGCAGATGCTGGATGGAAAAGTTAGAAGTGCTGCGGACTATGCCTTAAGGGACCGACTCGCTCACTGGTTTGGAAGCGAAGATCAGGGTATTGAAGAATACAACTCGATGTCTCCTGGTGTCGATGCTTGTACCGATTGCGGCATTTGCAACGAGCGATGTCCTTACGTGATAGATATTCCGAGGAAGCTTGGAATCGTGAAATCCAAGATTACGGAAGGGTATGTCTGGTAATCTGTAACTTCTACGGGGGCTCTTATGAGCAAAATGAGATTTTTCCAGTGGGAGATCTTCGGTTTCTTTTTCGTATTCTTTCTCGGCGCTCTTCTCCATACGGTCTATGAATGGAGTGACGGCAATCTCATCGTTGGCGCTTTGACTCCCGTAAATGAAAGCATCTGGGAGCACCTGAAGATGGTATTCCTTCCAGGCGTTGCCCTTCTAGTTCTTGAGGTCATCTTCTGCAAAGAGATCAGGATTCCGGTCTTGATCCTTGGAAAGACTCTGGGCATATATATCATGTTTAGCGCTATTCTGGGAGGCTTTTATCTCTATACTCTCTTTATCCATCATGTCTTGATTATCGACATGCTGCTTATGGCTAGTGCAGTGGCTTTCGGGCAACTAGTTTCGTATTTTGTGTCTTCGAGGCTGGAAGTTGGTCGAAGCTCGGCAATCTTGTCATTAAGTAATGCTTGTGACGCTCGGAGTTGCTTTTTAGTATATGCTTTCGTTCCACCTCGATGGGAGCCTTTCAGGGCTTCTCTGTCGGGATGTTACGGAACTCAGTAGAGTTTTTTTGAAGCGAGAACGGTTACTGAAGGCTTACAGACAATTGTTTAGAAGGGAGGTTTCATTTTGCTTTCAGCAAGTGATATGTACGAATCAATGGAGATCAAATTAGATGAGAGTTTGCCACCCGAGCCTGTCTTCAGGCAAGGAATTCGAAGAGCGCCGAAAAGAGAGCTCAATCTCTCCCGGAAAGAGATTGAGCTTGCGTTGCGCAATGCGCTTCGTTATATACCGACAGGACTTCATGACAGACTAGCTCCTGAGTTTCTTCAAGAGCTTTTGACCACGGGAAGAATCTACGGATACCGTTATCGACCTCAGGGTGAGATAAAGGGAAAGCCAATCGATGAATACAAAGGAAAATGCATTGAGGGTAAGGCATTCCAGGTAATGATCGACAATAATCTTGACTTCGAAGTGGCCCTTTACCCTTACGAATTGGTAACTTATGGAGAGACGGGGCAGGTCTGCCAGAACTGGATGCAGTACAGACTTATTAAGAGATATCTCGAAGAGCTAACCGATGAGCAGACTCTTGTGGTCATGTCCGGACACCCGCTTGGTCTATTCAAATCGGGTAATTCAAGCCCGAGGGTAATTATTACCAATGCGCTTATGGTGGGAATGTTCGATAACCAGGAGCAGTGGATCAAGGCTCAGGCTCTGGGAGTAGCCAATTACGGACAGATGACTGCAGGCGGGTGGATGTACATTGGGCCTCAAGGGATAGTCCATGGTACGTTCAATACGATTCTCAACGCCGGAAGGCTGAAGCTAGGAATAGCAGACGACGGTGACCTTCGCGGACATCTCTTTGTTTCCTCTGGCCTCGGTGGGATGAGCGGAGCCCAGGGAAAGGCAGTCAAGATAGCCGGCGGTGTGGGAATCATTGCCGAAGTTGATCGATCGAGAATCAAGACTAGATTGGAGCAGGGCTGGATAGATGAAGTCGTAGAAGAGCCCGAGAGGGCTTTTGAGCTGGCAGAAAGAAAGACCCGTAACAATGAAAGTCATGCAATTGCCTTCCATGGAAACATAGTCGATCTACTGGAATTTGCTGTTGAGAAAGGTTTGAACATTGAACTTCTGTCAGACCAAACATCTTGTCATGCTCCTTACGACGGCGGATACTGTCCTCAGGGGCTTTCATTCGAAGAGAGAACGGAACTCCTTAGAACAGACAAGCGCAAATTTCGAGAGGCTGTGGATAAATCTCTCATTAAGCACTTCGAATACATTAGGCAGCTGGTAGAAAGGGGCACTTACTTCTTCGATTACGGGAACTCCTTTATGAAGGCAGTCTTTGATGCCGGAGCAAACGAGATCGCTAAGAACGGAGTCGATACTTCTGAAGGGTTCATCTTCCCGTCGTATGTCGAGGACATCATGGGTCCCATGTTGTTCGATTTCGGTTACGGCCCCTTCCGCTGGGTGTGCCTAAGCGGGAGAAAGGAAGATCTACTGAAAACAGATGCTGCCGCAATGAGATGTATCGATCCAGAACGTCGTGGACAGGACAGAGACAACTACATGTGGATAAAGAATGCCGACAAAAACAAATTGGTAGTTGGCACTCAGGCTAGAATACTGTATCAGGATGCGACCGGTAGGCGCGATATTGCGCTGGAATTTAATAACATGGTTAGAAATGGAGAGATTGGACCGGTAATGATAGGAAGAGATCATCACGATACCGGAGGAACGGACTCGCCTTTCAGGGAGACTGCAAATATTAAAGACGGAAGTAATGTCATGGCAGATATGGCCACACAGTGCTTTGCAGGGAATGCTGCCCGAGGGATGAGCATGGTCTCGCTTCACAATGGTGGTGGAGTGGGAATAGGGAAGGCAATAAATGGAGGATTTGGGCTTGTTCTCGACGGAAGTCGGAGAGTTGATGAGATAATCAAGACATCAATATCCTGGGATGTTATGAGCGGCGTTGCAAGGAGAGCCTGGGCGAGAAACGAAAATGCCTTATTGGTTGCCTCCGAATTCAACAAAGAGAAAAGGAGACGCGAGCAGATTACTCTTCCATTTCTGGTGGAGGAAGAGATTATTAGAAAGACGATGAAGATAGTTGACTGGGAGTGATAGTGAATGACTATGTATTTCTCTAAGAGTGATGAAGAGACTACCAGAACTATTCTGCAAAGGATCTTTGAGCGATCGGAGGAAACGCGGATCAGGGATGTGGTTCTGCCTTCAACAACTGGAAGAGTCGCAGAAATTGCCCTTGATCTTGTCCCGGATTCCGTTAAACTGACCATTGTTACTCATAGCGTGGGCTTCAGGGAGCCAAACGGTGATGAATTTGATCCGGCCATCAGGAAGCTTTACGCCGGTAGCAGGCACTCGTTGTTGACGGCGACTCATCTCTTTCGGGGTATTGATGGTGCCTTTGCCAAGGCACACGGCGGGGTTTATCCGCCTCAGGTATTTGCGGCGGCCCTGAGGTTGTTCGGTCAGGGAACAAAGGTAGCCGTAGAGATCGCGATCATGGCTGCCGATGCCGGATTGATAAGAATCGGCGATTGGGTGATTACTTCGGGCGGAACCGGACATGGAATAGATACTGCCTACATTGTCAAACCCTGTCATTCCACTGATCTGAGTCTGTTTGAATTTGGAGAGCTGATTGGGATTCCTTCGAACCTGTGATTTTCCGTGGCAGATTGAATTCCTTGATAATTCGAGCTATAATCAATCTTGCGTGGGGCCGTAGCACAGCTGGGAGCGCGCCGCCTTCGCAAGGCGGAGGCCGGGGGTTCGAATCCCCTCGGCTCCACCAGAGGGGAGATTTCTCCCCTTTTTGTTTGCTTCTTAGTATAGAGCCTGGGCGAAAGATATCTTCTTTGCTGGAAAGAAGTATAAAAGTGTGTCCTTCAGCAGAGACAGAGGTTTGGGGATGAAAGCTCTCTGTTGCGTTTCACGTATTTGAAAAAGTGAGCCTTCTTCTGTCTTCAAGAGATGATCTCCATAATAGAAGAGAATGACAAGGTTACTGCATAGAATCCGTGCTTCTCCTTTTGATTGCGCATGGCAATCGTTCCGAGAAATTCTGAAGTTTTTTTTAACAGACAAGTCTGAAATCAGTATTGAGGTGAGACAGAATCTTTTTTTGAAGTAGTCGCGGTGAGTCAAGAATCGAAAGTCAAAGCTATCTCAGGTAGAATTTGTCTTTCACTTATTTGGGAGGTCAGCTCGCAGG
>WOZY01000305.1 GCA_011620045.1 Mesotoga sp. | reverse complement strand
GAGGGTCCAACCGTATCCTTGAGGGGGTCTCCTACGGTGTCACCTACAACGGCCGCTTCATGTGTTGGAGTTCCTTTTCCTCCATACTCGCCGGTTTCGATGAACTTCTTGGCATTGTCCCAGGCCCCACCTGAATTGGCACTGAATATGGCTATCATTATCGCGCTTGCAAGTCCACCCACCAACAAACCGGCAACTGCCGAGCGGCCAAAGAGGAATCCGATTATGAACGGTGAAGCAATCGCGACCACACCGGGAGCAAGCATTCTACTAACGGCTCCCTTTGTAGTTATCTCTATACATCTCTTGTAGTCAGGCACCGCCTCGCCAGTTCTGATTCCTGGAATCTCTTTGAACTGTCTGCGAATCTCCACTATCATGAGGTTGGCCGTATCGGCTACCCCCTTGATCAACAATGAAGTGAAGAAGAAGGGAAGCATTGCGCCAATTATGATCCCGATTAGTGTGTAAGGTTCTACGAGATTGATTACGGGATTGTTTACAATCTCATTTGCAGTCCCTGCAGCGCCCCATATGTATGAGACTATCAACGCCAGAGCGGCAAAGGCAGCAGAACCTATGGCGAAGCCCTTGCCTATTGCAGCAGTCGTGTTGCCGACCGAGTCCAATCTGTCTGTCAGCTTTCTGACCTTCGGATCGAGATTGGCCATCTGAGCGATTCCACCTGCGTTGTCCGCAACCGGTCCGTAAGAGTCTACTGAAACAATGTATCCGACAAAGGAAAGCATTCCAAGTGCAGCGATCGCGATTCCGTATACACCGGCAGACCAGTAAGCAGCAAGAATCGCCATTGCTAGCGTTATCACTGGCCAGAGTGTACTGCCCATTCCAAGCGCGAGACCGCCTGTGATATTGATTGCTACGCCGCTTTGAGTATCCTTGGCGAGCTTTCTTGTCGGTTTGTATTGATCGGAAGTGTAGTACTCACTGAGCTTCGAGATGATTATCCCCGCAATCAGTCCCGAAGCTATTGCAAAGAACAGTCTCCACCTTGAAACGAATTCGGGATTGATTATGAAGGTGTCCTTGAAAGGATAATCCGGTGCTGCAATTCCGATTACAATCGCCACGGATCCGAGAACAAGAGCCCCGGTAAATAAGTTCCCGAAACTCAGGCTCTTCTGTGCATCCTTTGTTTTCATATTTGCTACTACGAGCACACCGATCAGCGAGGAAAGCACGCCCGCTCCGGCAATAAGAACTGGAAGGATAATCAGTCCATAATACTGAGCCTCTGTCATCGTTCCATGATCTGCGAACTTCATGAAGATCGCCAGTACTATCGCAGATACTATCGATGCAACGTACGACTCCAAAATGTCTGCACCGAGACCAGCGACATCTCCCACGTTGTCACCGACATTGTCGGCGATAGTTGCTGGATTCCTGGGGTCGTCCTCTTCGATATGTTCCTCGATCTTCCCCACGAGATCGGCACTCATATCGGCGGCTTTCGTATACATGCCTCCGCCGACCCTGTCGAACAGAGCTATCAGACTGGCACCGAGAGAATAGGAACTGACGATCATTACTCCATCTATATAGGAGATTCTCCCGAATGCTTTTGAGATATCTGTGATGCTCTCGAATACGAACGAGCTCTTGAAAACCAGCATCACAATCGCCAGACCGGTCAAAGAGAAACCGGCGACGGCAAGCCCCATTACTGAACCGCTTGAAAAGGCTACCTTGAAGGCGCTTGAGAGTCCGCTCCCTGCTCCGGCTGCCACCCTTGCATTAGCTCTTGTTGCCGCGTACATTCCTATTACTCCTGCCAATTCAGAAACAAGAGCTCCGAATAGCAAAACTATCGGATATTTGAACGACTGAAAGATAATCCCGAGAACGGCAGCCAGAATTACCGCCACAAGAAATATCTTTCTCGCTTCTTCTCCAAGGAATGCAGAGGCACCTTCTTGAATATACTTAGAGAGCTCTTTCATCCTGTCACTACCCTGCGAAAAACTAAGCGTTCGCCGCAACATGATGAAAGCAAAGATTGTAGAGATAATCCCTGCTACAAGTGGTAAGTACAATGAGTTCATTTCTTCTCCCTCCTAGTTACTTCTATATTGGAGCCCAATTGTGGCTAAAGATTCCAGCTAACATCCCATCGTTCAAAACAGTCTTTCGGCAACTTCTCTACAAAATCGTGTCCGCTTCTGAAGACATATCTGTTTCCTATCATAGGTCTTGACCTGCCGCCTTTCTGCCTGAGTATGTAAAGATAATCTTTTGCTCTCGTAACAGCCACATAGAAAATTCTCTCTTCTTCGTTTAACGAACCCTCTATTATGGCCATGGAATTGGGAAAATCACCGGGATTGACGGCAAGAATGAAGACAACTTCCCATTCCAGTCCCTTCGCTTGGTGAACTGTGGTGAGAACGACCGACGGCTGTTTCTCCGCCGACTCTCGCTCGATGTCGATTTTTTCGCTGACAGCAAGGTCCTCGAGGAGGTCGGAGATCGATTTGTACCGTCCTGCTATTTCGATCATCCTCTCAACATCCATCCTTCTTTCTCTGGCATCTTGAAACTTCTCGTCCAGGTAGTCGCCGTAGAAATCCGTATAGAATCTCCTGATTATCTCCGAAGGAGGTTCTTCTTCGCCAATGTCGCCGAAGATACTGACCATTTTATCCAGCTTAACACGGTTGCTCACATGAGAACTCACAACATCGACCGGCTTGTGACCGTCATTCACAGCAGCTGTTATTCCCTGGATTATTTTGAGCGAGGTTGTGTTACCTACGCCTGGAAAGAGTCTTAGGGACCTTCCCCATGAGATTTGATCCAGGGGGTTTTCAATTACTTTCAGCACCGCCAGTATATCCTTCACATGAGCAGTCTCTGTAAATCTCGGCCCAGAGTAGAGCGTGAAATTCATCTTCCTTTTGTCCATCTCCATCTGGAGTTCCAGTGACTGATAATGAGAACGATACAAGACGGCTATGCTTTCAGGGTCTATCCCATCGTCTATATGTTCCTGTATTCTTTGAGCCACAAACGATGCTTCTTCAAGGTTGTCCCAGGTTTCGGCGACAACTGGAATCGGGCCATTCATCCGAACGGCCCTAAGTTGCTTCTCAATCGAGTCTTCAGGGACTATGCTATTGATTAGCTTAACGATTTGAGGGGTGGAACGGTAATTGGTCTGTATCTTGAAGATCTTGGCGTCCTTGGCAGCAAGAAAGTCATAGACGTTCTCAAACCTCGCGCCACGGAAAGAGTAGATAGATTGTGCGTCATCTCCTACAACGATCAGGTTGCCATGAACAGAAGAAAGCATCTCCACAAGTCTGAACTGAAGAACGTTGGTATCCTGAAACTCATCGACCAGAACCCATCTGAACCTTTCCGACTCCTTCTTCAAGATAGCGGGATTCTCATTGAAAAGCTTGAGAGCCTTCAGAAGGAGATCGTCATAGTCTACACAGTTCTGATGACTCTTCTCTTGAACATATCTCTTCCAGATCTCCTCAATCTCATCGTACGAACCTAGAAACTTCCTGTTCTTTCTTACTGTCGACTCTCTCAGGGAGGAAAGAACATTGACCGAGTAGGAATAGATGCTCTGTAATACACTGGCAGAAGGGAGAGTCGAGCTGTTGATTCCCTTCCTCTCTTCGAGAAGTTCTGCCCTGCAATGTTTTATCAGATCCTTGGCATCCTCTCTATCAAGAATCGTGAAGTTTTCCATCAACTCGGCCGCTCTGGAATACTTTCTCAAGAAATAGTTGCAGACATGGTGGAACGTGCCTGAAAGCATTCCCTGAAGATTCGATCCGCTGGTCCGTCTCGCTCGATCAATCATTTCCCTGGAGGCCGCGCGCGTAAAGGTAACAAGAAGGATATTTTGCGGACTTATAGAGTTTGAAACAAGGTGTGCGATCTTGTATGTTATAACCCTTGTCTTTCCAGAGCCAGGGCCCGCAACTATTAATGAACGTCCGTTTGATTCGACGACAGCCTTCAGCTGCTCCTCGTCGAGCCCTTCACTTAGAAATCCGGGAATTTCAGAACTTTTGAGAGTATATTTCTTCATCGACCACAGCGGCCCCCTTCTGCTAAGATTTTACCATAACGGAGAAATGGCTTCACTCAGACTCTATTTGATTCGGAGGGATTGATGAATAACGAAACTGGTGGTGCAAGACAGATTGTTGTCTCTCTTGTTCTGTTACTGGCTGTGTTCGTAATTGGAATCGCAGGATACTCGATAATTGAAGGCTATGACCCGATCGACTCCTTTTTCATGATAATGATAACGATATCGACTGTTGGGTACAGTACGCCCACTGATCTTTCTCAGCCGGGAAAGATCTTCACGAGTCTGATTATTCTGGCCAGTATTACGATAGTTGTGTATGCAGTCTCCAACATTACTGCCTTTCTTGTAGAAGGGCGTGTCAATAAGATGATCAGGAGGAGAAGAATATTGAAGACCATTCAGAAGCTTGAAAACCATTACATAGTAATCGGGGCGGGAGACTTGGGGTCTACAATCGCTCATGAGATGTCCAAGAGAAACAACGATGTGGTGGTAGTCGAAAAGAACGAAGAAAGGCTCAGGGATCTTACAACAAGAGAGGGAGGAAAACTCATCTTTATCTCGGGAGATGCTACCGAAGAAGAGACTTTGAAGAATGCCGGGGTTGATAGTGCCCAAGGACTGCTCGCCTGTCTACCCGATGATGTGGACAACATATTCGTTGTCCTTACGACTAGAGGAATCAACAAGCAGATGAAGATTATCTCCAAGGTCACCCACCGCGAAAACATAAACAAACTCAGCTATGCTGGCGCCGACAAGGTAATCCCGATTCAGGAAATCGGCGCATATAGAATGGTGTCGATGATGCTCAATCCAACTATAACAGGCTTTCTCGACAGCATTTCTCAGTCCGGGTCACTTCAGCTGCGCTTTGAAGAGGTCAAGGTACCCTACACTTTCGCTAAAGAGGGGATGTCGATGGCGGCTTTGAAAATCCCACAAAAAACTGGTTTGATAGTCATTGCAACGGTCAAGGATGGAGTCAGCAAGTTCAACCCAAGCGCTTCGACAATAGTCAAGCCGGGAGACAGTCTTATGGTGCTCGGTGAGCACGAGCAAGTTGTTAAACTTCAGACTCTCCTAAACGCCGGCTTGGAGGATTGATTGCTCAAAAAGACATCATCTTGAGATTCCGAAAGGAACCAACCGCGCCTTTGTAAACAATTATCGGATGATAGAGATTACCAGACTCTCACAGATAAGATCGCTTTTGATCATACAAATAGATCTGAATAGGAGGAATGAAAATGGCAGACAAAGCGATAAAGTATTCGGCAAAAGGAGTGGACTTCGCTCCCGGAGTGAAGGGATTCTCAGCGAAGGCCGTGGAGATAAAATCTCCGTTCTCAGGAAGGCCTGAGGCCCACAAGAATCAGCACGACCTATATGTTGTAATTTCGGGAACTGCGAAGGTAAGAACTGGAAAGCTCAGCGGCGAGATCAAAGAAATCTCCGACGGCGAGTACAGGAGTGACGAAATGATTGTTGAAGAAGAGCACGTCCTCCAAATAGGCGATTCACTGCTCATTCCTACCGGGGTAGGCCACTCGCTAATAGTCGAATCCGGCACCTATTCGCAATGGGTCTTCAAGATCGATAAGCAGTAATCTGGTCGGGAGTGATTAGTCGCCTTCCATCGGTGACAGACTCCATTATTTACATTTCGCCTTCCATCGGGGACAGACTCCATTTTTTACATGCAGTTAACATACAAAAGTGCCGAGGAACCTTGCTAGAGGCAATCCACTGAAGTGAAGGGTTAGGAAGAACGGGTTAAGAAAACCAGGTTGATCAGTAGCAGAAGTGAGGCCGACTTCGTCGGGAAGTGAGGCTGGTATGAAACATCAGACGCAAGGCTGGGCAAGAACGGCCCAG
>WOZY01000255.1 GCA_011620045.1 Mesotoga sp. | reverse complement strand
ATCAATGCAATAAACGAGATTGTTACTATTCATGAGAACGAGCTAGCTTCTCTAAAGTCTTCTGTAAGCACTGTCTCTTCCCTCAGGAGCGATCTGAACGCACTTAATTCAAAGTTCAACGCTCTCACAGACCAACAAGCAAAGGATTTCACTGCCAATCAAACAAGTCTTGCCGATCTTGAGGCTCGAATGAACGAAAGCATGGATATGCTTAATGTCTCAGTAGAAGCAAGTCTTTCCAGGATTTCGCTTGGAATGGATACTGTGAATACGCAGCTCGGCAAGAATGAAAGCGAAATCAAAGCGCTCAAGACCAGAACGGATTCGCTGGAATCAAGATTGAACACTACGGTGGTCAACCTTGAGAGGTATCTCAAGATCAGTGACCTTGAGACTCAGCCTGTTGTTGTGAATCTTTCGGAAAGAGTAGCCGAGATCAACAAGGCCACTGTTGACGCCGCCACAAAACAGGACGTTGAAGCACTTCAGAAGAAGACTTCACCCTGGTTGATACTCTCTACAGTAAGTTCGCTTGCTGCGCTTGGTATTTCTATCTGGGTTCTTATTGCCTCAGGCATAATATAGTAGAAGAGCTATCGTAATCATTAACCCGGGGTTTAGCCCCGGGTTTTTGCTATAATTGAAGCTGACGAGTTGTTGCTGGAGGTGCTTGATGAAAGTCGCAGAAATTTCTTCACTTGGAAAACTAATAAATGAGCGTGTTCAGATTAGGGGTTGGATCAGGAGAAAGAGATCAAGTGGAAAGATCCAGTTTCTCTTTCTCAGAGATGGTTCGGGCTTTGTTCAGGCGATCGTTGAGAAGTCAAGCGTCCCTGCAAGCGTGTTTCAAGCAGCCGCCTCTTTGAAGATGGAGTCTAGTCTGATAGTTACCGGGCTTGTGAAGGCTGAGGAGAGGGCGCCGGGCGGTGTGGAGTTGCTGGTCGAGGATCTCCAGATAGTTCAGATTCCAGAGAAAGACTTTCCAATCAACAAACCGGATCATTCAATCGACTTCCTTATGGACAACAGACACTTATGGCTAAGAACTCAGCGGCAGACGCATGTCTTAAGGATTCGCCACGAGATTATTCGAGCCGTCAGAGAGTTCTACAATGACCGCGGCTTCATCCTCGTCGATACACCTATCTTCACAGGTTCTATTGGGGAGAGCGCGGGAAATACCTTTGAAATCGACTACTTCGATTATGGAAAGGCCTATCTCGCACAGACGGGGCAGCTCTATCTTGAAGCTGCAGCTATGGCTCTTGGAAAGGTCTACAACCTTGGCCCCACTTTTAGGGCGGAGAAATCGAAGACCAGAAGACACCTTATTGAGTTCTGGATGAACGAAGCCGAAGTTGCTTATTACGGCCACGACGACAATATAAAGCTGCAGGAAGATCTCGTTACTTACGTAGTTAAGAAGACCCTCGAGAGAGCCGGAGAAGATCTCAAGTCAATCGGAAGAGATACATCGAAACTTGAGAAGATCGAGACTCCCTTTCCAAGGATTACTTATGACGAAGCAGTGAGACTTCTTCAAAAGAAAGGATTCGAGATAAACTGGGGAGAAGACATTGGCGGGGATGAAGAAACTGCGATTGCAAATGAATTCGACAAGCCGGTAGTTGTAGAGCGCTATCCGAGAATGATGAAGGCTTTCTACATGCAGCCCGATCCCGAAAGACCAGATGTTGTTCTTTGCGACGACATGCTGGCCCCCGAAGGCTATGGGGAGATAATCGGGGCCTCAGAGAGAATCCATGATAGAGACATGCTGATTAAGAGAATCGAGGAATACGGTCTGGATGTTTCATCCTATGACTGGTATCTCGAACTGCGCGATTACGGTTCTGTTCCCCATAGCGGTTTTGGAATGGGAATTGAAAGAATTGTAGCCTGGATTGCCGGTCTCGAGCACATTAGAGAGGCTATTCCCTTCGCAAGAACGCTGTATAGGATTCATCCGTAGGAGGTCATATGGAAGAGGAACGTTTTCTTACTCCGGGCGAGGTACGGGAAGATAACTCAATTAAGAACCTGAGACCCAAGAATCTTAAGGAGTATATCGGCCAGTCCCAGATAAGGCGGAGATTGCGAATTGCCATCGAAGCGGCCAGGGTGCGCCATGAGGCACTTGATCATGTTCTGCTTGCCGGGCCTCCCGGTCTGGGGAAGACGACACTCGCCCACATCATTGCCAATGAGCTGGGGAGCGAGATCTATGTTACCTCGGGGCCAGTAATTGAGAAGCAGGGTGATTTGGCAGCCATCTTGACGGGACTAGAGCGCGACGATGTACTTTTCATAGATGAGATCCACAGGTTGAACAGAAGCGTCGAAGAGATTCTCTACTCGGCGATGGAGGACTTTCAACTGGACATAATGATCGGGAAGGGTCCAAGCGCGAGATCGATCCGTCTCGATTTGAATCCCTTTACACTCGTGGGAGCCACAACGCGAAGCGGATTCATAGGTGCTCCATTGAGGAATCGTTTCGGAATGATACTCGAGATGGAGTTCTACCCAGACAAAGACTTGAAACAGATAATCATCAGATCGGCCACTCTTTTAGGAACTTCGATAAGGGAGGATGCAGCCCTTTTACTTGCAAGAAGGTCGCGTGGTACTCCCAGAATAGCCAATAGATTGCTTAGACGGGTACGGGATATAGTCACTGTTGAGGGTGAAGGCGAAATTACAGTGGATACCGTCGAGTCGGCAATGACATTGCTCTCCATAGACGAAGAAGGCCTTGATTCAATGGATAAGAGGTTGCTCGCGGTCCTGATTGAGAGCTATAATGGGGGACCGGCAGGTGTAAAGGCTATTGCAGCCTCAATTGGAATCGAACCTGAAACAATCAGTGAAGTTTATGAGCCTTTCTTGCTGCAGAGCGGCTTCCTGGTCCGGACAAATCGGGGCAGGATGGTCACCGAAAAGGCATACCGGCATCTGGGACTTCCTCTAAAGGGGAAGACCTCTGCACTGTGGAACTACGCCGACCAGAGAGAAGAGGAAGAGGAATAGAATGAATGCCCCGTCTTGTAGGAACCGAAGGAGTGAAAGTTCCGACTGGTCTATTCATGAGTTCCCAGGCCTTTGCAGTTCGGAAGAGCGTTTATCATTATTTGCGGATTTTCGCAGTCGTTTCTCTGTAATTACGGGGTGAGAGTTATGAAGGCAGCAGTTTTCTACAACAAGACAAGAATTTCTTCCGAGACGTTAGATTGGCTATCAAAGGAAATCGAATCTCATGGCATCGAAACTTCGCTTTGTGAGGACGGAATCTCGTGTTTGCCGCTTGAGGCCGAGATTATCCTCACCTTCGGAGGAGACGGAACCGTCCTGAAGGCAATACCGATGGCAGTCATGAATGATCTCCCTGTAATGAGCTTCAGGGTGGGTAGTGTGGGTTTCCTGGCTGCCTTTGAGCTTAGTATGCTTCATACGGCGCTTGATCTCTTGCTTGACGAAAGACTACAGAGTATCAGGAGAAATGTGATGGAGATCAAGATCGGAAATGCTACTAGATATGCGCTCAACGACTGCGTCGTTGAACGTTCTTCACCAAGCAGAACTGTCTCTTTCAACATCAGCATTTGTGGACAGAGCAGTTATTCGGTTGTCGGCGACGGAGTAATCTTCGCGACAAACACCGGTTCAACTGCCTATGCAATGGCAGCGGGTGGAGCCCTTGTCGATCCCGAGGCGAGTTGCTTTCAGGTTACACCTATCTGCCCTCACAACCCTTTTGTTGGATCGGTAGTTTTGGCCGCGACAAGAAAAGTCGAATTGGAAGTGAGACAAGACAAAGGCTTCCCTCTTGAAGCCTACATTGATGGTAGTCTCATATCTAAAATCAGGACTGGAGACAGGATCGAAGTCGGTCTTTCGAAGAAGAGCGTTTCTCTTCTGCGTGAAGGAAGCTTCGACTTCGTCGCTCTGCTGAAGAAAAAACTGGCATTTGGAGGTCGTCTACGAGATGATATCTAAAGTCGGCCTCGAAAGAATAGGCAACTTGAGGATCGAAATCCTTAGGATGGCCAGATATGTGCAGAGCATATTCAATAAGACTGCCGTAGCAGTTCTCGAGAGAAATGAACACCAGGCAAGAGACGTGATCTATTCGGACTCCGTCATAGACTATCATCAGGTGGAGTTGCAGTCGATGATAATTGGGCTAACGGGTATACTGACTCCGACTGGAAAAGAGTTGAGGCTTCTTACACTCTCGATGAACATTGTGAGCACGCTTGAGCAGATAGGTGACAAGTGTGTCTTCATTTGCGAGAGAAGTCTCTCACTGACGAAGAGGCCGCCGATCGGTTATCACGAGAAGCTAAAGACTATGTTTGAACTGGTATCAATAATGACGAAGGGTGCGATCGACAATCTCGTTGATCCTTCTCTGTCTGAAGCAGTCAGGCTATGCAAAAACGATGACTTTGTTGACAGGATCCAGGAAGAGGTAAAGGTAGATCTCGTCAAATACTGCGAGGAGTCGCCTTCTATAATCAGCAGAGCGCTTGACCTTATGATGATTTTCAGTGCTCTCGAAGAAATCGGCGATCTATCTACGGAAGTGATGGGAGCAGCTGTATATATCGATACTGGCCGATATTATAGATGTGTAAATGATAACTTTCAGCCTGTCGATTTCGGAACCCAGAATGGCGAGAGGTGATTCTTCTTGATGACTCTTTTGAAGTACATAGGAGCTCAAGCATTAGGTGCGATTTTCGTGGGTCTTGCAGGGTTTATAATTTTTGTTAGTCTGGAGTTGCTTTATTACCTCTCAGATATGATTATCAGGTATAAGGTCGGAATCGACAAGCTTTTCCTCTTAATCTACTACAACCTTCCTGAGTTCATAGTACTTGGAATTCCCGTTGGAATTCTGCTCGCGATTTTCTGGGTGCTCTCTAGAATGCGTTCCGATAACGAACTGATTGCTCTTCAGACGCACGGGATCTCTCTTAAGCGACTGGTAATACCCTTCTTGCTGATAGGAGTGGTTTTCAGCGGATTCGCTTACCTGTTGAACGACTATCTTGTTCCCACGGCCTCCACTAAGGCTAGCGAAGCGATGGCAAGGTTTGTTTATAAACAGCCCGAAGTAACCCTCAAGGAAAACGTCTTCATGCAGGATAGCCAGGGAAGAATGATCTACGTTAGAAGAATAGATCAGAAAACAAAGGAACTGAAAACCGTCATGATTTATGAAATGTCGAGAGGCCAGGTCACGTTGACCACGGCAGAAAGCGCAGTTATCTCGTCAAACAAGTGGATACTCAGCGATGCGAAGATCTACCAGACGGATGGTTCCGGATTTCTCGGTGCGGAGATGCAGTTCGGTACGGCAGAGTTTGAGATTGACGAAGATATCGAGCGTTATCTTGCAAGTTTCAAATCACCTAAGGAGAAGACTAGCGCCGAGTTGAGAGAAGACATAGAGGCCTTCAAGAAGACAGGAATAAATACTTCCTCTCTTGAAGTTGCTCTTCAAGAGAAGTACTCGATGTCGATAGCTCCGCTTGTCATAGTTTTTCTAGGGGTACCCGTTTCACTGATGTTCAATCTTCAGTCGAAATCCTGGTCCGTGATACTGACTTTTCTTCTTGTAGTTATCTATCAGGGTTCTGGAGCCTGGCTCAGCGGCATGGGAAAGGAAAATCTGATCAACCCTTCTCTGGCACCCTGGATACCAAACATCGTCTTCTCTATTCTCGGCGTAGTGATCTACTCGCTTATAGATACCAAGGCCAGTTACAGACAGTCGGAGTTTTTCACCAGAATACTCAAAGTATCGGCAATTGTATTGATACTGCTGGTTCCCGGTCTTCTTCAGGGATCGGATATAAGGATCGTTGGAGGTACAATCGCAGGAACGAAGAACGGAAGGGAAATACTTCTTGGTGATGGTGTCACAGTCGAATATGTCAGTGACACAATTACCGCCACGATTGAAGCTTCCAATGCC
>WOZY01000154.1 GCA_011620045.1 Mesotoga sp. | reverse complement strand
GGAGTCCGGTAACAAATTCTCGGCTGACATTAGGTTGATAGAGACAAACAATCTTTCTTGCCACGAATCGTTTTTGACTGGTGAATCAACAACCGTGGAAAAGAGTTCTGATCAACTTGACGAAGAACTCGAGATAGGTGATCGAAGAAATATGGGGTTTGCCGGTTCCACAGTGATAACGGGAAGAGCAAAGGGAGTCGTAGTAGCTACCGGGAAAGACACGGAAATTGGAAAGATTGCTGAAGTCGTAACGGGATCAGAAAGTGGAAAGGCTCCTCTTGTGATCAGAATGGAGGAATTCACTCGAAAGATCACTTTCATCGTATTGATTGCTGCTGCCGGATTTGCTCTGATAAGGCTGTTTCAGGGATATCCTATTTCAGATGTCTTCTTCCTTGCCGTTGCGCTTTCAGTCTCCGCAATTCCCGAGGGCTTACCGGTTGCGCTGACTGTTGCCCTTTCCGTTGCGACCGGTAGGATGGCAAAGAGAAATGTGATAGTCAGAAAGCTGGAAGCAGTAGAGAGCCTGGGAAGTTGCACAGTCATCGCAAGTGACAAAACTGGTACACTAACGGTTAATCAGCAAACAGCAAGATTGGTGAGACTCCCTTCCGGAAAAGAGTACGAAATTACTGGCGAGGGTTACAACGGTGAGGGTGAGTTTCGGGGAGTAAAAAATGAGTTCCCGAACGGTCTAGAACAACTGATGACAATATCCGTTGTCGCCAATGAAGGTGTGCTGGAGAAGAAGGGTGGCCAATGGCACCAAAGCGGAGATTCGATGGACGTTGCTCTTCTTGCAATGGTACACAAATCTGGCCTTTCACCAGAGAAGATTCGTGAAGAGATTGATATTCTCGAAGAGATTCCTTACGAATCAGAGAACCGGTATTCCGCTGTCTTGTTCGAAAAACAAGGGAAAAAGATCTTTGCAATGAAAGGAGCTACCGAAACGGTGCTCTCCAGATGCAAGTCGGCACTGAACGATGACGGCAGCGTAGGTGAATTGGAGCATGAGTCGGTAGAAGACCAAGCACTCTCGATAGCCGAAGACGGTTATAGAGTACTTGCCTTTGCCTTTGCAGAGGTCGCCGAAGAAGCTACTGAGATCGAGAAGATGGATGACCTCGTGTTCGCGGGATTTGTTGGATTCATCGATCCATTGAGACCCGAAGTCAAGGATGCAGTGAGAGAAAGCCTCGATGCAGGTGTCAAAGTTATTATGATAACTGGAGATCATCCGTCTACTGCAGTAGCTATCGCTAGAGAACTGGAGATCGTCGGAGAAGGAAAAGAGGTCGTAACCGGCAAGGAACTGGAAAGCACAGGCGATTATGAAGGGGAAGAATTCACGAAGCTTTGCCTCTCTTCTACGGTCTTTGCCAGAGTCTCTCCCGTCCAGAAGCTTCACATCGTTGAGGCGTTGAAGAGAGAGGGACATTATGTAGCCGTCACGGGCGACGGTGTGAACGACGCTCCCGCTCTTAAGAGAGCGAATATCGGCGTCGCAATGGGGTCGGGATCGGATGTCGCGAAGGATACCGGTTCGATCATACTCACTGACGACAACTTTGCTTCGATAGTCTCGGGAATCGAAGAAGGTCGATTTGCATATGCAAACGTCAGGAAAGTGATCTATTTGCTCATTTCCACGGGGGCCGCCGAACTATTGCTGTTTGCTCTTGCTGTAATCTTCAATGTGCCCCTTCCCCTCGCCGCAGTTCAGATTCTCTGGCTCAACCTTGTTACTAACGGAATACAAGATGTTGCACTCGCGTTCGAAAAGGGCGAACCGGGTGTTATGAAAAATCCTCCAAGGAAAACAGGTCAAGGAATTTTCGACAAATTGATGATATGGGAGACATTGCTCTCGGGATTCACTATGGGTCTTGTAGGGTTCGCAGCGTGGATGATACTGCTCTCATCAGGCGGTGAACAGAACTCCGCAAGAAACATGCTTCTTCTGCTCTTCGTGTTGATGCAGAACGTCCATGTCTTTAACTGCAGATCTGAGACCGTCTCAGCCTTCAAGATGCCAATTAGCAGAAACTACGTCCTGGTTCTCGGAGTCTTTGCTGCTCACGGGCTTCACCTGATCGCTATGAACACTACTCTCTTTCAGAGACTGCTGGGAATCGCTCCGGTTTCTTTTTCTCAGTGGCTCGTAGCACTTGCATGTGCCGCTCCCCTGCTAATGATCATGGAGCTTTTCAAGCTTTACTGGAGAAGGAGGAGCCTTTAGGCAAAAACCACAGACACTGGAGCCGACAGCTTCAGAACCCTGAGTTCTTCATAACAAAACCTAGAAGCAGGCTGTTCAAAATGTCCGGCTTTTCGAATATAGTCACGTGACCACAATCGGGAATCATGACAAATTCCGATCTCTGAATCCTGTCCGCCATTATTTGCGAGAACTTCCTGGGCTTCAAGATATCTTGTTCGCCACAGACCAGAAGCGTCGGGCAGTTGATTCTTCCAAGCGAATCGCTCATGTATACGTCGCTCAAGAATGTATCATACAAAGCCACCTGGCCCTTGAAGTAGTCTTTTGAGACCTTTTTCAGAGCATCTGCCCTCTCTTCAAGCATCTTGATATTGCTCTTGATGAAGGAGTTGTTGTAGATTGTCGGTACCATATTCCAGTAGAATTTCTCTGCGTCACCCTCATTCGCCGCTTCTTTCCAGTTGCGAATGAAGAGCTTCAGTACCTCGTCGAGCTCACTCACCGAGTCAATAATAGATATTGACTTCACCATTTCGGGGAAATCCATCGCAAACCTTAGGGCAACTTCTCCGCCGTAAGAAGTACCGATTATGTGTACTTCATCGATACCAAGCTCCTTCATGAGAAGATAGGCTTCTTGAGCGTGTTCTTCGAAAGTGTAGGGACCCTCAGGTTTTTCCGAGAGAAGCTGTCCCTTGAAATCGTGAAGTAGAATCTTGTACCCGAATCTCTCAAAGACACCCGTCTGAAGCGACCAGCTGTTTGCAGAAGCCATAACTCCATTGAAAAAGGCGACCGTTCTTTTCCCTTCTTCGTTCCCTCGGATCTCATAATAAAGTCGAGTTCCATTAATTGTTTTGTAAGCCATTTTGTCCTCCCCTCAATACTTTGCCGTTTAATGACGTGCCATGAACTGTGGAATTACGATATTGCTGTTCAAGAATGCTCATCTCCAAATGAACGGATTGCTTCGCTGAAGAAGTTCCTGAAGCCATTACGACAGTGATAAGCACTGGATCTTTCTTCGTCGGTGAGATCAACAAAGTACTTACCCGACTGAATATCTACAGAGAGCGAATTCAGAGGAAAACCTCCAACTCTTGCCGGGTGAGTTCTGCTCACAAGATAAAACGTCTCTTCAATCGTGTCATCAATCAGGCAGCGTTTCTGACCGTCGCTCAAGATAAGAAAGATAGCGTTTCTATAATGAGCCACTGCCCGCCCTCCGAGTTCAGCTGAGAGTTCCCTGTAGTGGTTGATCATCTCCTCGTCATTCATAGGTTGTCACCGAG
The DNA here is from genome assembly GCA_011620045.1 of Mesotoga sp. Taxonomy (GTDB): domain Bacteria; phylum Thermotogota; class Thermotogae; order Petrotogales; family Kosmotogaceae; genus Mesotoga. Next base: position 2,495 of record WOZY01000154.1, on the reverse strand, counting down.
CCTTCTGAACTTCACTCCCGGCTGAAGTTCAGAATCAAGTCCTTCAATGAAAAGCCCGGAATCACAAGCAAGTATTCGTCTCCCGATGAAGCGATAGTAAGTTTCCGCCTTTGCTTGAGCATTGTCGAGGGACTTGAGCCGATCTCCTCGACAACCGGAAGATGCTTGCATGAACATAAATCTCTTAACTGCAGATCCAATCCGGAAAGCATCTTCTTCATGCTCATCACTTTGGCCGGGTTCGTTGTTCCGTAGATAAGCTCCATACTAACGACCCTCCGAACCACACTGTATTCCTTCCTTCAATGATAACACCCTCAGCCTTTAGCGATTTCTCATCCAGATGAGGCTTTTCGCTCTTAAGCAGTCTTTTACCTATTGGCATAAATGCTGAGAGAAATGGTTGTGCGAGAACTCCGCTGGAGAGAACGGATTACCGAGGACCCGTTCCAGCTGAATTGTCTGTGTCACATTGTGTTGGGACCTCAAAAGCATATAATGAGAACGTGTGGGAGTCAACTTCTCACTGTTATGACGGGATAGATAACGGCAACCCGTCCGCTCTAGGTATAACGGGCGGACAGAGACTAGGTAGAAATTCGGTAGATTAATGGAAGCAGTCGAGAGGATTGTGTTGATCTCGATTGGCACAAAAATCCTGTTCGAACATCTAACTAGGTCTATTGGACAAGTCTTTCGATGATTCCTGCTAATTGTTTCCCGCTTTCTATAAGATTAGATTCGACCTCCTTCAAATCCTGTTTCATCTGTAATCCTTTGAAGTTCTTCGTCCCGACTACATTAGCACCGGCCTTTTCAGCTTTTGCGGAGAATCTCTTTAGTGCTTTCTCATTTGTCTCACCGGCTCCCACACCTACTAGGAACACACTCTTGCCTTTCAGATCGGCCTTGTTGACGAATTTATTCATCTGAGGTGAAGGATGCCAGGCAAAAATTGGAGTTAGCAGCACCACAAACTCGAAACCGCCGACATCTGGAAGAGGTTCTTTCAAAAGACTTCCCAGGCCAAGCAGCGCAGTGAACATCGATTTCCCTGGCTTTTCATCTTCAAGTTTGAAAAGCTTCGCACCAATAGAATCGGCAAAGCTTTCCGCAATTCTCTTTGTCGAACCAGATCTACTGTAATATACTGCACAGAGTTTCACACCGATCATCTCCTATTTTCCAAAACTGATCTTCCACTGGAAATCACTTCGACTATCTGGAAATCCCGATCAATGAATAAGATGTTTGCAGAGCCTCCCTTCTTAAGCAACCCAATGCCATTTCTTTGAAGATGATAGAATGCAGCCGGGTTTGCTGTAAACGGCTTCAAAGCTTCATGTAGAGGAAGACCTCTGTCTTTGACCAATGTTGTGAAGGTCTTAAAAAGAGTATCGACCGGTGCCGACCTTATCCCGACCAGGTTCTTTTCATCATCGAATCTGGGAAGAGAACCAAGACCGTCAGAAGAGACACAGATCCTGTCGAATCTTATCTTCTTGCTGTAGATGTCTTTTAGAACCAGGTGTGTGCTGTGTTCATTGGCAGTGATGTCAATATATCCGCCCCTGTTGCTCACCCAGTCGATGCCCTGACTCAAGAGTTCCTCCGATCGACAGATATGGGTAGGGATAATCTGTCGTGGATTGAGAGTTCCGTCGGCAACTGCTTCATATAGAGGTTTAAGCTTCTCCTGTCCATCTCCAAGATGCAGGACGGTCACCCCAGCCTTACCGGAAAGCATTCCGGCCACACGAGCGTCCATAGCAAATCTCTGAAGCTCCGTGGAACTAAGGTTGCTGCTTCTATGATCCGAGACGGCCACCTCACCCACGCCGATTATCTCGGGAATGAATACAATATCCCTCATGACATCCCCCGTTAGCGTCTTCAAAGGGTATCTGTAAGAGCCTGTCAGCATGTAAGAATCTATGCCGAAGTTTCGGAAGTCCCTAACCTTTGCAAGCAACGAAGCGTGGTCTCTGGTAATACCATCGGTGCCCAACATTCCTACAACTGTGGTAGTACCGACTTCGGCGAATTGTTGCGCAGAACCTTCAGGAGTTCTTGTTGAAAAGCCTCCTTCTCCGCCTCCCCCGATTAGATGCACGTGTCCGTCAACAAATCCGGGAACCGCATATGACTCACCCAGGTCGAATACATCTCCGTTGAGCGACCGTACGGCCGATTCATCAATCCCTTCATCGATTTCGACAATCTTCTCTCCAGAAATCAGAATGTCTTTCCTTCCGAGAGGTTCTGGAGCATATACTTCAACGTTCTTAAACAGAGTTAACATCTATTCCTCCTCTTCCGATCCATAGGCCATAACAGCTTCAAAGGCTAGATCGCGCATTTCGTAATAGTCCTGGAAGGATCTCACCGCCAATATGTCCGGCATAAAAGCTTCCGATGTATCGGATGTCGTCTTCCAGTAAGTGGTTGAACAACTAACGGAAATTCCCGAGTTAGGCAGCTGAAATCTCTCTACC
>WOZY01000056.1 GCA_011620045.1 Mesotoga sp. | reverse complement strand
CAAGTTTAAACACCATTATGGTTGACGGCAAAGGAATGTGCGGTGCCTGCAGGGCCGAGGTTGGAGGCGAGATGAAGTTCGCCTGTGTTCACGGACCGGAGTTTGACGGCAGATTGGTTAACTGGGATGAGCTGATCAAGAGGCAGTATCAGTACAGAGAAGAGGAACAACTTGCTCTTGAGGAATACATACGTGAGTCGGGTGAGAAAAATGCCTGAGAAGTTCAAAGTCAGAATGAGAGAACTCGCTCCTTCGGAGAGAGTCAAAAATTTCGAGGAGGTCGCCCTTGGCTACACTAAGAAAGAGGCAGTAGCAGAGGCAAATAGATGTCTGCAGTGTAAACACAAACCTTGTGTGAGCGGCTGCCCCGTTGGAATAGATATTCCCGGTTTTATCAAGGCCCTAAGAGAGGGTGACATAGAGAAGAGCTCGAGGATTTTGAAAGACGCGAACAACCTTCCGGCCATCTGCGGAAGAGTCTGCCCTCAGGAGAAGCAGTGTGAACTGGCCTGCGTCGTTAGTAAGATCCCTGGCAGCGAGCCCGTTGCGATCGGGAGACTGGAGAGATTCGTTGCTGACCAGAATATATCTCTCGAGACTGACGTGAAGCCATCCGTAAACAAGAGAGTTGCGATAATCGGCGCTGGTCCGGCCGGACTGACGGCCGCCGCCGATCTCGCGAAAGAGGGTTTTTCGGTTACGGTTTTCGAAGCCTTTCATACGGCGGGAGGCGTGCTTGTTTATGGTATCCCCGAATTCAGGCTTCCCAAAGAGATCGTTGCAAGGGAAGTAGAATTTGTGAAGAGCCTTGGAGTTGAATTCCGTTTCAATCAGATCGTTGGCCGAACGATTCCATTCGAAGAGATCAAAAACGAATATGATGCCGTCTTTATAGGTATCGGGGCGGGTGCCCCGAGATTCATGGGAATTCCTGGATCGAATCACAACAACATATTTTCCTCTTCCGAATATCTCACGAGGACAAACCTGATGAAGGCCTATCTCTTTCCAAGGTACGACACGCCAGTAAAGATAAAGGATAGAGTAGCCGTGATTGGAGCCGGAAATGTGACGATGGATGCTGCAAGAACGGCGAAGAGACTCGGAGCCAAAGAGGTTCATGTGGTCTACAGGAGAAGCGAAGAAGAGATGCCTGCGAGAATAGAGGAGTACCACCATGCCGTTGAAGAGGGAATAGTTTTCCACTGGCTAACCCTTCCCATTGAGTACATGGGGGATATAAACAACAACGTCACGGGGATGAAGTGCGTAAAGATGACTCTTGGGGAACCCGACGATTCGGGAAGAAGAAGGCCGATAAAGGTTGAAGGATCGGAATTCATCATGGAAGTGGACATGGTAATCGAAGCAATCGGTCAGACTCCAAATGCCATTTTGAAGGCCGGTTTCCCAACGGTAAGACTGAACAAATGGGGCAGTATCGATGCCGATGAATCCAGCGGCAGAGTCGCGGAAGGCATCTACGCCGGCGGAGATATCGTTACGGGCTCTGCAACTGTAATCGAAGCGATGGGAGCCGGGAAACGCTCGGCCAGGGCGATCAAGTCATACTTATTGCGTAAACGGTAGGCTTCAGCACTACAATGTACATTTGGGGAGAGATAATCTAAGAGTATTCCCTCAAACGAAAAGACAACAGCCCTTCTGGATTTGTTGCAAACAATTGCTCTTGATTATTTTGAGACAATTTCGCCTGCTTCCAGGAAAAGGGGAACTACCACGGCAGCCTGATCGAGAAAGTGATGTTTGTTAACCTGATGAAGACTGACGACAGGGTGGAGGCGACACAGGGAGCTGTGGTTTCTGTCTTGAATTCGAATCACCCAGTTCTGAAGGGGATCGGTACCGCCTGGCCGAGATTTCTCGGTTACCAGAAGGTCTTTCCAAAGGAAGGTTCCGAAGTTCTCGCCGAGATCGAAGGCGATCCGTTCATAATAGTTGGTGACTCGGGAAAGGGTAGATCGATGGCCTTCATGTCCGATCTTGCAGCCCGCTGGGGAACTGACTTCGTGAAGTGGGAGTACTATGGCAAATTCTGGCATCAGGCTATAAGGTGGCTCAGCAAAGAGTAGATAACAAGAGAGAGCTGAATAATGCTGAGGCCGTTATTACGAAAACGATTAAGAATACTAAATTGGCAACCTAACGATAGTGGCTACTAACTCCTCTTCATTAACCATTGAAATAGTGCCACCGTGCAATTCGATAATCCTTCTCGTTATACTCAGGCCAAGTCCATTTTCTCCTCCAACCCCCTTATTGAAGGGTCTGAAGATCTCTTCCAGTTTGGTTTCGGCAATTTTCTCTCCATCGTTTGCGAAACGCATCGAAAGATTCGCTTCTCTCTCGTCTACTTCCATAGTTACCTCAATCCTGCTCTTCGCATACCGAATCTGATTTGAAAGTATGTTTTCTATGGCTATCGCCAGCTGTTCTTCATTGACCTCGGTCTTGAAGTCTTTGAGATTCAGATTCCAGTCTATGTCGTCCCTCTGGAAAGAAAAGCGCCCGACGGTGTCCTCAAGCAGCTCTGAAAGATTCACTTCCTCCTTTTCGAGGTCGTGACGCGACAGGTATTCAAGTCTGGTTATGAAGAGGAGATCCTTTACCCTCAGATCCATTCTCTGAATCTCTTTGTCTATGACGTCTATAGCGCTGTCCAAATCGCCTCCGGGATATATGTTGTCCTTGATTGCCTGTGCGTAGCTTCGGATAACCATGACAGGTGTCTTGAGTTCATGGGAGATAAACTGGAGCATTGACTGTTGTTCTCTGTCCTGCTCGCTGAGGCTCTTTCTCATGTTCTCGATTGAATCGGCTAGCTCTCCGATCTCATCGCTTCTTTTCAAAGAAATCGGCCTGTCCCAGTTTCTCTTTGAGATCATTCTCACGTCCTCTGAAAGCTTCTTCAGAGGCTTCGTCAGGTATCTGGAGAAGACTATGATGATAACCAGACTGACCACGGTCATTATAGCCATTACGAGCAGCAGCCTGGAGAACAACGCCGATGAGAGAGTGTTCATGTATGTATCCCACATGTAGGAAATCATCGTGACGTCTCTTCCAGAGATCTCTTCAGTACGAATCACATAGAAAAGACTCCGGCCAGAAAGCAGTGTTTCGTACCTCTCTGAAAGTGACGTCTGCTTTTCTGCGTTCTCTCTAATGGATTGAATAATAGGAAGCATTTCGGGAATAATCGTTCCGCTAATGAGCAAGTCCCTGGAAGTAGAATTCAGAGGCGGAGGCGTCCTGTCAGAGCCATCCTGGGTTCCAAATCTGTTCAGGTAATAATCTATGAGGTCAAACTCCCTGTCGAAGACGACTATGTGTCCTACATCCCTGGCATTTCTAAGACTGTTGAGGTCGATATCCTCGAAAGGGATGAACCCTCCCTGCAATTCGATTACCTTTACGTCCTGAGCATACTCTATCGTTCTGTACGCTTCAGTGGTGAAGAAGTCTCTTATCGACCATCTGAAGACGATACCCAGAAGAAAAAAGATGATTGAAAGGACGGCGGCAAAGAGCAGCCAAAGCTTGTCAGACAGGCTCCAGGATCTCATATACTCACACTTTTATAGCCGAAACCGTAAACGGTCTCGATCTTGAAATGAGGCATCTTCTTTCTAAGTCTCCTTACAAGATCGTCAACGGCTCTATCGCTACCGTAGTAGTCGTAACCCCACACTCTGTCGAGTATCTGGTCTCTCGAAAAAGGTTTGCCTTTGCCGTTGACAAAAAGCATGAGCAGGTCGAACTCCATGGAAGTGAGCTCAATTAGTTTCGACTGATTCTCACCGATTTCTTCGGTAACGGTTCTTCTCGCTTCGTCGATCTTGTATGGAGGAACGGGTATTATTCCGCTAGAATGGTGGACGCGATCAAGAATCTTTTTGACCCGAATGACGAGCTCCCTTGGGAGAAAGGGCTTGGCCAAGTAGTCGTCGCTTCCCATCTCCAGTCCGACCACTCTATCAATGTCTTTGTCCCTCGCTGAAATGAAGATCACCGGTATCATCGAATCCCTCTTTCTGATTTCTCTGAGGAGCTCGAAGCCATCGATCCCTGGCAACATTATGTCTAGAATCCAGATATCAGGAGAGTCGTCGATTTCATCAAAAGCGTCGCTGCCGTTCTTGAAGGACTTGACTTCCCATCCCTCCTTTTCGAGATAGGAAGTCAGCACGCTGTTCAGGTTTTTTTCGTCTTCGACTAGATTTATCCTTGTCCCCATGAATCACACCTCTGTGAATTCCACTTTATTCAATGATAATCGATTACGCAACCAATAACTAACACGTAAACCGGACTGCGTAGATTTGTCTCATTTCCTCTTCTGCAGTCCGGCCCTTCCAAAGAACTACCTTTCCGGAGTAACCAACAAAACGCTATCATATGCTGAACATTGTTTGCCTATACTTATTGTCGTTCTCAGATTATCACGCTCCTTTACACGTACGGAATGGGGCGGTTCCAGTTATCTATGTCAGACTGTCATCGTAACCCTTACCTTGTCTATCGGCTCATCATTGTTCACGGTTTTTGTAGAAGCCTAACAGGGATCTACACTCTTTACTGCCACTACTATCGTTTCAACTCCATTGCTCACCCTTGTAATCTGGATCGAGAACTCGCGCGGTTCGTAGATGTTTCCCGCGGCAGACGGGAATGTGTTGTGATGCCTGTGAACCGGTGTCATATCGAGCAGCATCACTTTCCTTATTGATTCGTCTTCCCAGGAACGCAGTATTTCCTCCAGATCGTCAGGGTCGATCACACGGTTTTCAGTTGCGAGACGCGTTTCAGTTCCTTCGATTTCGCTTACCACAACTCTCTTCAGAGAATACAGGTCCAGATCATTCAGCTTCTGGATAAGGTCGTCCAAAGTCATTTCCGTTTTACTTGAATATCGCTTCTCCTGGCTTGTGAGTAACATTTCTTCAACTCCTTAGAAGTCTCTGAGATCTAGTTTCAGTACTATTATAGAAAGTAATATCCGAGAGAATTCGGTAAAACTGTGGGATATAATGGGATTCATCGGGACCGAATTCCTTTGGTCTTGCAGTTGTAAGGACTTTCAGTTGAAACGTTTCGGCTATTAGGCCACCTATGGAGGTGTCTCATGAAAGGGATCATTACAGTTCTATTCATACTATGCGCAGTCATTCTGGCTTCAGATCCTCTCAGAATAGGCTTCATCTATGTCGGTTCGGCCGATGACGGGGGCTGGACAGAGAAACACGATGAGGGCAGGCTGTATCTCGAGAAGACGTTTGGAAGTCAAATCGAGACTTCATTCATAGAAAATGTGACTGAAGGGGAACAGGACCTCGAGGTTCTTAGAAGTTATGCTGAACGTAACGTCAAACTCCTTTTCAGTACAAGCTTCGGCTTTATGGAAGATGTGATGGAGATAGCCAGGAACTATCCCAATACAATCTTCATGCACTGTTCGGGATATAGGACCGCCGAAAATGTCGGGACCTACTTTGGAAGAATATATGAACCGGCCTACTTGACTGGCCTCATCGCCGGGAAGATGACAAAGAGCAACATAATCGGCTATGTTGCAACATTCAAGATTCCGGAAGTTATCAGGGGGATAAATGCCTTTGCGATTGGAATCGGAAAGGTCAATCCTGATGCGCGCGTGCACGTTATTTGGACAGAGACCTGGTTCGATCCCTCTTCCGAAGAGGAGGCGGCCGACGCCCTCCTGGATCTTGGAGCCGATGTAATCGCTCAAAGCCAGGATTCACCAGCTGCCGTTCAGGCAGCTGGACAACGTGGCGTTTACGCTATTGGTTACAACTCAGATATGAGCGCCTTCAGTCCAGACACTTTTCTGGCTTCTCCCGTATGGAACTGGGGCGTCTTTTACGAGAGAGTCGTCAAAGAAGTAATGGAGGGAAAGTGGACTAGCTATCAATACTGGGGCGGAATAGAGGATGGGGTAGTCGACATAGTAATGAGTAATCTAGTTCCTGCTGATCTTCAAGAGTTTGTCAATGACGAAATAA
>WOZY01000081.1 GCA_011620045.1 Mesotoga sp. | reverse complement strand
GATCGGTTGAGATAGCTCATAGATCCTGATCTTGTCCCAGTTCTTAGGTACCATAGTTTACCTCCTTTATTTGGAATACTCCTCCACGAAGGCTTCTGCCGCCTTCACAAATGCTTCAGAAGGCATCCTTACTATTCCTGCACCAACCTGTCCTTTACCGGCCTCTCGATGAGCCGCACCCGTGTCCAGTATCGGTGTAATACCAGTCTCGACAACTTTGATAAGATCTATGCCGGTCGGAGTTCCCCGGAAATTCAGCGAGGGGATTGTGAAATGCTTGTTCTCCCCAACACAGATTTCATACATCTCTTTTGTATAATTCAACGCGTCTTGGGGCGTGCCGCCAACAAACTGGACGATAGCGGGTGCCGCCGCCAGGGCAAAACCTCCAACTCCGTAAGTCTCCATTATTGCGCTGTCCCCAATGTCACGATTCACATCTTCTTTTGTGAATCCAGGGAAGAGCAGAACATCTGGAAGAGCGGCCTGACATGTAAACCATCTGTTCTTCAGACCGGCCACTTGAATCCCGAAGTCTGTCCCATTCCGCGCCATTACTGTCAGCATACTGGAGCCCTCAACATAGCCGACACTGTCTAACGAGACTTTTGCTGCAGCCATTCCTGGATTCAGGAAGAAATGATCATTGCCGGCCATGAACCTGACGACCTTTGAAAGATAAGGGTTATCGCTCTCCGCATCAATAAGTGAGGGGACGAGAGATCGAATTAGCAGGGAGGTGGCTGCTCTGTTGCGATTGTGGAGTTCATCTCCCATGTGAAGAGATTGGGAAATGAGACTCTTCAAATTCAGGCCTCCGCTGTCTGCAACGTATCTTCTTATTCCATTCTTGAGTACGGGATAGAGCACTTCGCGCATCCAGTGAAGTCTTTCGATGACCTCGTCGCTGAAGGCACCCATGCGCAAGACTTTCCCAAGCCCCTCGTTTAGCGTTGCATAGCTCTTCTTTCCGGAGTTCTTTTCTTCAATAATCCATACCGGCAGATTAGGAGATACTATTCCGGCCATCGGGCCAACCGCGTTGTGGTGGTGACAGGGATCGAACGAGACATTGCCTTCTGCCGCGAAGGCTCTGGCTTTCTCAGGAGTATCTGCCCAGCCTTCATAAAGGATCGCACCCGTTACGGCCCCAACTATTGGCCCCGACATTCTCTCCCAGGTCAAGGGAGGACCCGCATGAAGTATCATCTTCTCTCCGAAGCCCGGTATAACGTCTTTGGCAAGACCTAGATCAACGATCTGAGGTTCGGCTCTCGAAAGCTTATCAAATGCGACTGAATTTGCCTTTTCAATATTATTCAACGTCATCACCTCTCAGCCTCTTCAATTTCTCCATCAGCGAACTCTTGACCAGAGGAGGTTTCCAGTTGACTTTGACTGCAGGAACCTCTTGATCGAGAAGATCAAGGTAGAATCTGTCCATTCCAAGATTAACAACTCTCGGTCCGTCTTCTAGTAATTCTTTGAAGGACATCGTCAACGCTCCTTTCTTGAAAGGATGTTCGCAGCCAGAATCGCGGCCCTCGCGTTGCTTTCGCAGAGTATGACGCCTACACTTTCCAGCAGGGATCGCTGCTTTTCAATATCTTGAGGGTCTCTATCTGTTCCGCACACATAAGCAACATAGACTGGCTTTATGTCTCTCTTAACAGATCTAATCGCCTCTGCCAAGTCCGAAGAAGGGTTTTCCGCGCTTCCATATCCTAAGACAACATCGAATAAGATAACCGCGACCGAAGAATCCTCCGACTGTTTCTTCAGCTGTTCGGCTCTAAACGAAGGATCTATCATTGGATGCAGTCTGCCCTGGGTAAACTCGTCCTCGCCATAGTCTATGAAGGAATGTCCAACCGGTTTCAGACTGTTCTCAAGCTTGAGATCCTTCCTTAATGGTGCATTTGCATAGATTGGATTTATGTATGACTGAGCAATATACTGTGCTTCATAACAAAGAGTTCCACCCGAGAAAAGGCCTCGCAGATATCTCCCGGACAATTCTCCTGTAGAACTCTTTCCAGACACTTTTGCATACTCAGCTCTGAGCTTTTCTCTAGCAAGAGTTACGTCTTCGCCCTCATGAAGAGCCTTGACAACTACGGCGCACTCTTCGAGTTGGGTCGAGTAAAAAAGACTTCCTTCGTCTTTTCGAGCCGCGTCTCCCATGAAGCAGATTACACTCTGCTTGCCTGCTTCTTTTAGAGACTCCAGTATCTTCTTCCTTACCTCAGGAGCAGGTGGTTTTCCAACAGCAACAATGATCGAGATTTCTGAATCCTCAGCGAGTTCCTTTATGGCCCTCAGAAAGGATATCCCCCCCACGGAACTATTGACGTCTCTTCCACCGGTTCCTATTGCGTGTTTCACGCCCAGATTTCGCCTGCTCAGTTGAACCATGACTTCCTGAAGACCGGTACCTGAAGCCGCTACAATTCCTATCGAACCGGTTGGACATACGTTCGAGAAGCCAAGACCTTTTCCGTTTATGACCGCTGTGCCGCAGTCGGGACCCATAACGATAAGATCGTTCTTCTCGGCGAATTGCTTGAGTTCAACCTCGTCTTCAATTGAAACGTTGTCGGAATACAGCATTACGTTCAGGCCTCTCTTCAATGCCTTCATTGCTTCAGCCGCTGCGTATCGGCCGGGAAGAGATATCAGCGCAAGATTCGATTCTGGCAACACAGTTAGAGCCCCTGACAGTGTGGCTGGAAAGTACTCCTCGTCTTTCTCCTCCTTTTTCCACGGAGGGCGAGCAAGATAAGATCGAGCTGCGTCAAAAAGCTTTTCAATTCCTTCGCCTTCAAAGTCAATTCCAATAAGAAGGTCATCGGGCGAAAGAGAATCGGTTTCTACTTCGAAGCCGGCCGCCCTCATTATACTTACATTTGCTTCTGTCGCCATGTTTAGAGCTGCATCGCCAACTCCTTGAATCTTCTTGAGTTCCTTCGCAACCAACATCAGGGTAACGCTATCATAGTATTCGCCTTTCACAACCTCTATTCTCTTCATTGAAACCTCCATTAGCAACCTTGACAGCTAGAGTGGAGACAAATCGCAAGACCGCTTTGAACAGTCTTTCTTAGATCAAACCTAATAGACTCCACTTTGTTCAAGACCATACGCTAATCCTGCAAGCCAGGCCTTTCCCGACAGATGGCCCCAGTCCACGATTTTCCCTGCCTTCTCGAGGATCCTGGCGACATCATCTCCTGCAAGAGCATGGGCCAGGTCAATCCCTCGCTTCCAAAACTTCCCATCGAGAGCATCTCTTATCATCTCGGATGAGAACCATTCTGTCTTCCTGCCAAGCGAATTACGATCAATTCCCAGTTCATTGCTATCGATTCCGGTGAGCCTGAAAGCCATGATCAGGCCGACAAGAAAGTCGTCACCGGCCGGAGTCGAACCGGGCCCTAAACCGATCATTTTCTCGAGCTTATCGATGTTATCGAGCAGATCCGCAAGTTCTTCTTCCTCCAAGAATCCTAACCATTCCAACCACAGGTCCTTCCACTTGACCTTTGGAGACTCTAAAAGGCAAGATGGGTCGAACCCCTCTGCCACGCATTTCAAATCAACAACAATCTCCTGGCCTTTCTCAAGCGCTGGAAGAGCCTCGATCAATGCCGATCTGGGAAGGTAATCATCTGTCTTCAGGAGAAGAGAGCATCTCCTTCCAGAATCACTCTTCAGATTCACTACGGTATCGTAAATGCTCTTGACGGTAAGTCTACTGATCTCCTCATCCCAATCGAAACTTCTCTCGAATGGATATAGATGGATCATATTACCCCGTCTTCTCGAAGGGCATCCATCTCCTGAACACTAATTCCAAGCATTCCAATATAGATCTCGCTATTGTGCTCTCCAAGTAAAGGTGCCGGGCCGGAAATAGAAGCGGGGGTTTCCGAGAATTTGATTGGAACACCCGGCATTTTGACTATTCCGCTTCTGTGGGAAACCTCAACGATCATTTCTCTTGCTTTGATCTGCTCGTCTTCAAATAGATCGGATACGTCATTTATCTTCCCGGAAGGAATATCCAGTTTCTCAAAAGTGTTCAACCATTCCTCGGATCCCTTCTTCTTCAGCTGTTCACTGATTATTTCCATCAGCTCGGAAATATTCTTTACTCTAGCGGGATTACTGGCGAATCTTGGGTCATCACATATGTCCGACCTGTCAATTGCTTTGCAGAACTTGTTCCAGATGCCATCATTTCCTACGGCGATATTGATTTTGCCGTCAAGAGTCTCAAAAGAGGCGAATGGTGCAATCGATGGGTGTCTGTTTCCAATTGGAACGGGGACCTCCCCAGTTGCCGCATATCTGGCGATAGCGTTTTCCAGAACAGCGACCATGCTGTCAAGCATTGCAACATCTACCATTTGCCCTCTTCCACTGACATTACGGCTCTGAAGTGCGGCGAGGATCCCGATGCATGCGAATGTTCCGCAGAAAATATCTGCGATTGAACTTCCGACCTTTGTCGGATTGTCTTTGTCAGGACCAGTGATGCTCATCATTCCGCTAAGTCCTTGAATAATGACATCGTAAGCAGTTCTTCTGCTCATGGGACCGGAGTGTCCAAATCCGGAAGAACATGTGTATATCAGTCTGGGATTAATTTCGCGCAGTCTTTCCGCTGGAAAGCCAAGTTTTTCAAAGACTCCCGGCCTGAAGTTTTCCACTAACACATCCGCTCTTTCGATAAGTCTTTCGAGGAGATTCTTTCCTTGGGCTGTTTTCAAATTAAGGGTGATACTTTTCTTGCCTCTGTTTATGCTCATGAAGTAAGCGCTTTCGTCTCCAACAAAAGGACTGAACGATCTTGAATCGTCTCCGCCGTCAGGTCGCTCCACCTTCACGACGGTAGCGCCCATGTCACAGAGAAGCATTGTGCAGAAAGGTCCGGCAAGGACACGCGTAAGATCTAGAACAAAGAGACCTTCAAGGGGCTTAGACAAGACTATCTCCTCCTGTATGGAATCCTTTTCGAAGGTTCGAAGACGCTCTTTCCTTCAGTTAGAATATCTCTGTAGGAATCCAGGTTTCTATCCTCAATGTGGTCGAAAATCTGATCTCTAGAAGAACCTGGAACAATCTTCCTTATTGGATCACCGTTCAGTCTGGCAGCAATATACTCTTCGCAACCCGACGCCTGCACAATCTTTGCTCCCGATGGATGGACAATCATAGAGGAGCCGAAGAAATTCGCTCCGCTTGCGTCTTTTCCAACCAGATTAGACGCAATCCAGTAAACATGGTTATCATAAGCTCTTGCTCTGTTGGTGAGTTCCCACTGATCATAGGTTCTCAAGAATGCCGATGGCCGGCAAACCACCTCTGCACCTTTAAGCGCGGTCACTCTTGCGAGTTCTGGAAAGTCGCCGTCATAACAAATCACTACCCCGACATCTGCAATCGGGGTCGAGACAACAAGCGGATCGACTCCTGGAGTAGTCCATCCGCCGGCCGCCAACCTTTCGGTGGGAAAAGGATGAGTCTTGCGATAAACGCCAAGAATCCCTTCCGGGCCGAGGACAGCAGCGCTATTGTATATGATTCCACGCTCCCTTCCACGCTCATAAGTGGGAAAGCAAATGTAAACGCCAAGCTCACTCGCCCATTTCAGCCCTTCATTCGTGAGGCGACCGGGAATTTCATCGATTGCATCCCAAAGCTCACTCGCACTTCCTGTCGGAGTGAAACCAGTCGTAAAGCTCTCCGGCAATACAATCAACGATGCGCCCGTTTCCTTGACGCATCTGCTTATCCAGAGATATGCGACTTCTAAGTTTCTCTCAACATTCATGGGCTCAACTTCGAACTGAACAGCTGAAGCAACGAATTCTTTCATGATGGACATCCTTTCACTTAACATAAAAAGTATCTATATGTCACAATCTAGCACATGACAGGCAAATAAGAGAAATGTTCTTTACAGAGTCGGTAATGGATAGTCAAAGAACATGGCAGGACGAAATGCTGCCTTCGGCGTAAGAGCCGGGTCTAGGGTTGTGGGGTCTAGGGTCTCGCAAGAGCAGAAGTG
>WOZY01000016.1 GCA_011620045.1 Mesotoga sp. | reverse complement strand
AGACCGATAGTTTCCAGTTCTGAAAGAAAGTAGTTTCTGTCCTGCTCATCCTCAATTAGATCGGCTGCTTCTCTTGCCAGTTTCATATACTCATCCATAAGGTCACGTTCCCTAGCAACCATGTAGGCTCTTGCAACTGCTTCATAGCCAAAAGCAAGATCGAAACCGCTTATTGCATTGTCGGTACAATACTTCAGCGAAAGCTCTCCGTGATACAATGCCGATTTCGCCATGTTGAGCAAAGAGTAAACTCTGGACACCTGCCACTCACCCCTTGCAAATTCGATCGGGGTACCCACTACTCCCCAGTGGAAGCGAGATGCGTGAGCAGTATGTATCATAAGAAGGTCATCTTCTGCTGTTCTGTCTATCTTATCTATGAGGTCCCAAGTAAGGTTGAAGTTCTCTATCGCCTGCTTTTTGTGCCATTCCTGCTCCGTAAGCTTTTCAGAATCCATAACAACCATCCTTTCCAGGATAATTTTGTCTTCCTCCCGCGTTCCAATTCTATCACTGGTAAAAAGGAGAGCAATGAGCTGGAACGACTCACGAAGAAGCAAAGTGCCTCAAGAGGCTAAATTCGCAGCGATAATCTTTCAGCGAATTGAAAGCCCTTATTGTGCAACCTATAAACAGTGAGGTTGACCTAAACTACTTGAATATTTCAACACTATGAACCATCAATCCTGGACTGAAACTCAATCTTTGATCCTTAAAGAAGATAGACTCATGAGGACTCTAATTCTTTCCAGAGCTATCAAAGAGATTTTGAGACTGATTAAGAGAGACTATGTTTCGGGCATTACATCAAGATCCGCCCATTGAGAACAACAGATCAAGAGCATCGACAATTCTTTCCGCTTTGTCGACCACTATCAGCTGTACCCCGGTTTCCTCTGAGAGCTCAGTGAAATACTCGTTTGCTCCTCCTGGCGATACCAGGATTATGTAGTCGGCTTTCGGCATAAGCAAATCGAAGGACTGCCTCGGATCGTTGTCTGGAGAAGTGAAGCCTCCTTCAATGTGAACGGCTACAACAGGAACTCCCCGCTTCTTGGCTATTGATATTAGGTCCTCAATTCTAGAGATCTCCTGACCAACATCTATTTCCTCAACGCCGCAGACGGTATACAGATCTCCCTCGACCATGGCTCCAGGCGCAATAAAAAGTGTTCCGGGTGCATTCTCCGAATCGAGTCTCTCGGTGAAGTCTTCGGGTTTCAACTGAAGAATGTTCTCATATTCAATTCCATGCTTCTCACAGACTAAAGCGAGAACATCGGATCCTGCTCCATTTCCTATCGCAGTTGCCATAATCGGGGGCCTTGCAATTGGTTCAAGATTCGCTGCAGAAAGTGGTGATATAAAAAGCGCAACAAGTATGGCTGTAAATAGCACCGATATTTTAGGTTTCATAGATTCCCCTCCATAAAATTTAAGAGCTGTGCCCAGATCGATCTCTAAACTGTTCTTTCCGATATCTACAACAGAGTTCTTAATATGACTAATTTTATCAAATTTAATCCTTCTTTGCACGAGAAGACCCTTCTTTCTGGGTCTCTGCACTGTTCGTCTTCGCCAGAAATCCTCTGTACATTCATTCTAGAGAGTTTCTTAGTCTTCTCTACGAAAAAACTGCGATTTATATAATGGTAACAAGTTTTATCGGATTTACCTAACGATGTTAGGAGCTCTAAATAAGAGTTTGATAGCATTATTGGCATTTGTCTTGTTTGCGACGGCACCACTTTCCGCTCTCCTCTGTGCAACTGGGCACTCACTTCTAGGGCGAATTCTATCTCCCGAATTACGGCTGGCTTTCAGTAGATACGTCAATAGGACAGGACGTTATGTACTCTGTCGGAGTAACCGAGGAAGAGCGCAGAATCTATAAGGATTTCTACTTCGGGGACCTCGATCGCTGAGAATGGTAGTTCAGAATTCAGTTGACATGATGCCAGAAGAAAGTCCGAAGGGTGTTCAGCCTCTGGAGAAGATAATGCAGTTCCCATTTGTGGAGAGCGAGTTCGGAAACGAAAGCTTGAAGTCAGCGATCTGATAACCGACAGTTTCACGATCAGAACTCTACCGCTGAGATAAAACTCCAACGCCTTGAAATGGTATTCTGATATTATTGGCTAAGGCTAGATAAAAGTCTAACGCTAGTTGGACATCAGGAAAGAGGTGGAGATTGTGAAAAAGGGCATTTTTCTCGCCGTTGTCGGAGCGGCAATGATTATAGCTGGTTTGTTCCTGCCGATAGTACGTTTCCCTGGAGGAAGCGAAGCAACCTACTTCAACGGTGGAGATCTATATGGCGCACTAACACTGGCAATTGCTATCTTTGCAGGTATCATGGGAATCGTGAAAGTGAGATCGATGGTCTTTGTTTCCGGGCTTGCTTCGATTGGGGTTGTAGTAGCGAGGTTGATTACCGTGATTAGGGACCTCCCCGACGAGAACTCCTTGAGAACTCAGTTTAAAGAGCTTATCCAGAGCAATATTCCCGGTAGTTCTGGGGAGGAAATAGCGAATGTAATCGGCGGACCGCAACTTCACTGGCTTGGGTGGACAATCCTGCTTGCAGGAGGAGTTGTGGTTCTTTTCGCCGCCTTTGTCTCTTCAAAAGAGTGATAGGCTAATCTCCTGCCGGACCGGGAGTTTTTAAGTACATTAATAAGACCCTCACAACATGAGTGCAAATTTGTTGCGAACTGACCATCAAGAAGGCTCTAGAGACAAGGGCAATCAAAGAAGAATCAAGACCGGCATTTCTATTTAGCAATATTTTCTAGTACATTATTGAGCATTTCGATTTTTAAGTCTTGATTGGAGGGATCCGATGATTCGAACAGACAAGTGCCCAAACTGTGGCTCGCTGGACATAGGGAAGGGTTACTGGTCTGGCTATGCAGCACTTATGCCTTTGGGAAAACCTCTTTCGATAGGGTCTAAGGTTATCGTGTTCGTTTGCAGAGAATGCGGACATATCTTCGATCTCCAGGCAGAAAAACCCGAGAAGTTCTGATTTTTTCTCTTCAAGGGTTCCATACAAGCTTCAAATTAAACATCTATTCACAGGCCTTAGTAAGCCTCGCGGAGATAATCCGACATCTTTGACCAAATCCCTTTAACTCTTTCAAATTGCTCGTAGTGTTTCATAACCGACTTATGATACTTGTTCAGCTCTCTGGAAATGTTGTAGAACGAATCGCTACCAAAGTACGATGAAATAGAAGGTAATGTTTCCCTAAGGTTGATCTTCATCTCTTCGATTTTCTCTGAATAGTTTTCGCGATCGGTTATGTAGAGAAGCAAAGGCTTGTATCTGATCCATCCAATGCAGGATCTGTAGAAACGCCTCACTATCTCTCTCGAGTCGGCTCTTATTGGTCTGAGACTGGTTGGGAGAACACCCATTAAAATGTGGTTGTACGTTGAGAAAGCATTGTGAAAAGCGTAACTTGGAACTTTAAGCACCCTCCTGTCACTCAGGCAGGTACTCAAGAAAGTATCTTCGCCACGTGCTCCAGGGGGATTATAGAAGGGAAATACTCTGCTTGGGTCCTTCAGATTCAAACAGAGGTTCGATCCTGAGATAAACTTCGCATGATTTAACTCTTCAACTTCAAAGACTTCACCACTGTTCAGTATTTCCGGATCGGCATACGATACCCCTCCGGCTTGAATTAGCTTCCTAAGAGTCTCCCACTTGACTATATCGTTGCTAATCGCCTCAATGAAGAGTCTGAAAGTATCTTCGGGTAGCGCCGGCGAAAACTCTATAAAGGGGATCGGTGAAATGTATCCGCAGTGATAACCGTAGGTGATGTCGGCCTGATCAATGCTATTCAAATGCGTTTTCAAAACATGCTGACCTACCCACGAAACAGAACCCATGCCGTTTGTAACGGCAACTGGATACTCGTCATCATCAAGATAGAGCAGGTAATCGATGTGATTCTTCAGAGCACTGTAAAGAACAATGTTTCTCTGGGAAGCGTATCCTTTTCCAAAAACCAAAGAAGCTTCTTCCGAATCAACAATGCCACGCTCGATTAGCAATCTCTTTTCTTCTTCAACTTCCTTCTGACCTATGAAATGTTTGGAGAATAGAAATTCGTCCACACCGGAACTGATCTTGGTGTAATTTGCCTTCTTTGTATTCTTGTAATTCAGATCATACGCAACAAAAAGATTCAGGGTTAGTTCTTTACTGTCAACCAGTTCAGATTCTTTCCAGTTGTATACGTAGCTGCGCAAGACTCTCTGAAAATGCCTGCGCCCCGTCGCAAAACCGATTCCAACCTTTATCCTGCCGTCATTCAAACAAGTCTCTCCCTCTAGAAAGCAGATAATTGTCTGGCGTCGCTAACCATCCAGGTTCGATTAATTTTAGCACGAGCAGTACTTCATAATAGAAGCCAATAATGAAGGAAGTATCTTGAACGGACATCGAATAATCAGTTAAAATGCACCATCAAGAGCTTTTCCAAGGTCTTTCAAATGAAATAATAGCCCAAGCACAATCATGAAGACAGTCAAAGGCTACCCTTTCAATAAGGGAGAATTATCTCCTGTGACAACCAGGAGAACAGTATTTACAGCCGTAAACGTTCGGGTAGATGTCACTCGCCTTCCTAATCGCATCCTGACAGTTATCGTAATAGCCAAGATAAGTCTTTGACCCTACTCTTGCCAGCTCGACACAATCGCCAGTATGAACCTCGTAGTCACCCGTTGTCAAAACGGAGTCACCAACATAGTAGTGCTTGTAAGACATCTCAGATTCCTCCTTGTCCTGACGGATAAGCCAAACCAATTCAACACCAGGACGTCAATTCTAATACAGCAAGACTACAATGAATCTCGTTTGAAATGAAGAGAATCACCTATCTGCTTTTCATATAAATTTTAACACTACTTAACATTATATTATCATTCTCTACTGTGATTTTTTCAATTCAGACTTGTATTTCACGTAACATTAGTTTTCGCGAGGCTCAAATCCTACTTTTCTCATAACTGATAAAGCATTCTTGGAGTTAGATGTAACCCTGAGCATGTGAAACCAAGAATTAAACAGACTCTCTATGCATTGTGTTGTAGAATGATTATGAGACAATTCTCAATAAGCTTCTTGCACTGAGGGTAATTGAAGCTGTTGAAACAGCAGTAAAAAACGAAACTCATACCCTCAATAATCGTCAACGGTAAGTATGGAAAGGGTAGAGCGCTTGCATTCGCTACCGATTCAGCTCCTCACTGGGGCCGCGGGATGGTTGAATGGAAGGATTACTGCAGATTATGGGTAACTATTGGAGGTAGCCATGAAAAAGATCATTAACTCAACTGACAATTTAATCACGGAAATGCTCGATGGAATTGTTATGGCCTTTCCTAAGGATTTCAAAAGAGTTGAAGGCTACGACAAGGCCTTGATAACACCAAGAGCACCCGTGAAGAACAAGGTAGGCATCGCTACCGGTGGTGGTTCCGGTCACCTGCCTCTCTTCCTGGGATATATAGGCGAAAACCTTCTTGACGGCGCCGCCGTTGGCGACGTCTTCTCATCGCCTTCGGCCGAAACCATGCTTGCAATTACCAAGGCTATAGACAGCGGGAAAGGCGTACTCTACCTGTACGGAAATTACAGTGGAGACATAATGAACTTCGACATGGCCTCCGAAATGGCCGAAGAAGAGGGAATCAAGGTAGAAACCTGCATCGGTTGTGACGATGTGGCATCGGCCCCAGCCGATGATGTCGGTTCAAGAAGAGGAATCGCCGGGCTGATATTCGCATATAAGATTGCCGGCGCAAAGGCTGCCACGGGTGCCTCTCTTGAAGAAGTAAAAGAAACAACCGACAGAGCTCTGAATGTTATCAGAACAATGGGAGTTGCCCTTTCCCCGTGCACCATTCCGGCAGTCGGGTTGCCTACTTTTGAGATTGGCGATGATGAAATGGAAATCGGCATGGGCATTCATGGAGAACGCGGTATAAAGCGCGAAAAACTCAAGAGTGCCGATGAGATTGCCAGTTTCATGACGGAGAGAGTAATCGACGATCTTCCATTTGAATCGGGAGACGAGGTTGCCGTGCTGGTCAACGGACTCGGTGCTAC
>WOZY01000115.1 GCA_011620045.1 Mesotoga sp. | reverse complement strand
CAGTAATGCATCATAATTAAATCTACTCAAGAGTCCCTTCTACTATGACGTCATGAAGAAATTATAATCTTGTTTAATTCTAGAAACAAGTGTTCAAAATGCTCTTAATAAGCGGTTTGCTTTTGTTCCACTGACTAACACCATTATTACAATGAAACTTTGCATCACTTTAGATGAGCCTTTGAAATCTCCAAAAGTTTACTTCAATAGGCGACAGCCTGCCCATCTCTTCTGGGGTCGGCTCCTCCAAATAGTATTCCTATATCTCTGTTGAACAAAACGGCATGAACCCCGCCGAAGTAAGGATCATAGTCGTTTCTTACAGTTATTTCATGGCCCATTTCGATTAGCCTGTTGTAAGCGTTAATTGAGATCCTTCCTTCTATAGACATCGGGCCAGTCTGCATCCTAAATACTCTGGGTGCCAGAATTGCTTGCTGTACAGTCATTCCGTGGTCAATGATGTTGCTTATCGTTTGAGCTACAGTAGTGATAATCCGTGTACCGCCTGGCGCACCGATCGTCATATACGGCTCACCTTCAGGGTCCATAACCAGAGTAGGACTCATGCTGCTGAGTGGCCTTTTCCCGGGTTCGACTGAGTTTGCTGAGCCGGGGGTTTTTACGAAGTCGTCCATGTGATTATTAAGAATAATTCCTGTTGTCGGCACAACAACGCCAGAACCAAAGAAGTAGTTTATGGATTTTGTCATAGCAACCATATTTCCCTCTTTGTCCATAACAGAAAGATGAGTAGTGCTTCCGTTTTCGAACTTCCAGGGGTCACCGGGCTCAACGAATTCAAGTGGAATGTGCTTATCGATTTTCTCAGCAAGGGTCCTGGCATAATCTTTCGAAGTTAGTCCCTCGAGAGGAACATCCACAAAGTCAGTATCGGCCATGTATCTTGACCTGTCGGCAAAAACCAGTTTCATTGCCTCTGACCAGATGTGGATCGTCTCGGCAGTGTTGTCTCCCATCGATCCGACATCGAAATTCTCCATGATATTTAGAAGTTCAATCACGTGAGTTCCGCCCGAGCTGGCAGGTGGAACTGACAGTATAGTGTAACCTCGATATGTTCCAACAACTGGTTTGCGAACCTTCACTTCATAATTTGCAAGATCATCCATTGTCATTACTCCACCGCGTTTCTGAACTTCGGCCACAATTTTCTCGGCAATTTCTCCAGAATATATCGCATCTTTCCCGTTCTCTACGATAGATCTTAGGGTATCGGCCAAGTCCTTTAGTACAATAGTCTCACCCACTTCATAAGGAATACCTCCATACTTCAAATAGAGGTCGATTCCATTTTCCATCATCATTATCTTCTCGTAGTTATCGCTAATAATTGAAAAAAGATTAACTGTTACAGGGATTCCCTTCTCGGCCCAGTCTATGGCCGGCCGAATTACTTCTTCTCGAGAAAGCGTTCCGTAGTTTTCAAGAGCGTATAATAGGCCGGCGACTTCACCTGGAACTCCGATGGCCTTTCCCCCGATGACACTCTCATAGTTTACTGGCCGATTATTCTCGTCAAGATTGAAGAAAGTCGGGCTTGTAGAGTTGGGTGCAGTCTCTCTGAAATCAATGACTACTGCTTCATCCATATCGGCCAGCTTAATTATCATGAATCCTCCTCCACCGATTCCAGAAGCATTCGGCTCCAGAACACCAAGCGCAAATGCGGTGGCTATAGCAGCGTCTACAGCATTCCCGCCCATCTCAAGAATCTTAACGCCTGCTTCTGAGGCTTCAGGTTTTGCGGCCGCAACAACTCCGTTTCTTCCCTCTGCATCCCTTCCATAAAGGTTAAGAGGGTTCGATGCCAGGACGGTTCCAGCAATTAGTATGGTCACAAGAACAAACACTGATTTTCTCATTTTTCACTCCTCCTACTCTAAATATGAGATTGCTCTAACAAATCAGTCTAACATTTCTGGCAACTGAAACTTCTTTGTTGGCAAACTTTCCAGTGGGCGCTTTGAGTAGAATATTCAGTTTTCAATAATGAAGGAATAGTTTAGTATAATCTTGTTGGTGATCATATGCGAGAAATTGTCGATTTTATAAGAAGCACTGTTCTGAAGTGGGGCTATCGAGGGGCTGTGATAGGGATAAGCGGAGGAATAGACTCCGCAGTGGTAGGTAAGCTAGCCGTAGACGCCCTAGGCAAGAAAAACGTATTTGGCCTTCTGATGCCCGAGCGCGACTCTTCGAAGGATACCCTGGAGGATTCGAAGCTCGTAGCTGATTTCCTGGGAATAGACTTCAGAGTCAAGAACATAAGTTCAGTTCTCCGTTCTGTTGGCTGTTACAGACTCCAACCGCCGGCACTTTTAATACCTCAGTCGGTTAAAGAAAAGTACGTAAGGGATAAGTGGAAGAAGCTTTCTTCAGATCCATTTATTGACGACTTGGCTGACAATGGGAATGAAGAATTCAAAAGGGGACTGGCTTTTTACAGAGCTAAGCACAGAGTCAGGATGGTTTCGTTATATCTGGAAGCCGAAAAAAAGGGTTACGCAGTACTTGGCACGACAAACAAGACCGAATGGCTTTGCGGACTTTATGTGAAGTGGGGAGATGATTCAAGCGACATTGAGCCGATAAAGCATTTGTTCAAGACTGAGGTAATGGATCTTGCAAGAGACTTGAGAATCCCGGCGAGGATCATTGAAAAACCACCGAGTCCCGATCTAATTCCGGGAGTCAATGATGAAACTGCCTTTGGACTTCAAATGAATGAGCTAGATGAAGTGCTTCGGGAAATCGAAGCCGGCAAAACACCAAACCCTCACGACAGGAAGGTCATGAGGGTTATGGAAATACTCCAGGCGGCTGAACACAGGAAGCTCAGGAATCTTTCGATTATTCAGAAGAAGTGAGAGTTTTAAGCCCGTTACTCCATGAAATGCTTATCAGATTAACTGCGGCTCTTTCCAGTTGATGATCAGCGAATTCTGGAAAGTCAGTGAAAACTTGTTTCTTTGCTTCCCCCGGTCCAACGCTAAGTCCATCGAGTTCCTTTTCGGCAACGTAGAGCTCTTTACCCATTGGATCCAGTAGTCTGAAAGAGATGTGTACTCCTTTAACCGTTCCAAGATCTGAATTGTTCTTGACTCTTAGGACAACGCCCTTCTTCTTGCTGAAAGTTCCAATCTTTTCTATGCTTGACTGAATAACGACTTCGCGATGGAGGGAGTTCGTTGTTTTTCTGTCTCCCGCAAGGTAAAGGTCTGCGCTCTCTGGAATACTGTCTTCCAGATCGAGATCGGATACAGATATATCTTCTCCAAGCGGTTCTGGGAGCGATTCATTCTTAGTTTCAAAACTCTCTAGAGATTTGTACAGCTGATAAAGATCCCACAAGTTGTCGTTGAAGACTCTGTGCTTTTTCAGTTCTTCAACGATTATTCCGGTGCTAAAGGAATCCAAATCTATCTTCGAATTTTCCTTGCGAATCTTCACGCCATCCTGGCCAAAGTAGACACCAGAAAGAACAAACCATTCATCGGGCAACGGGAAGACGAATCTTCCAATATGCTCTTCCTTTGAAGAGAACTCTATCGTGTTAACGATAACCGGAACGACGTAATCGGTTTCTCTTTTTGCTGGGATCTTTGATGCTTCTGCGTCTGACACCACTCTCATAGTCTTGCCAAGCGTCCTCGATTCGAAGGCCCAAAGCGAAACTGAATCCTCATAGAACTTGTCGTCCACAACTTTTACCCCTTGAAGCTTAACAGAGCTAAGATCGAGTTTGCTTTTGGTAAGAGAAAACTTGGACGATTCCATCTTAACTTCGAATACTGCCATAAGCCGGTCCTTGTATTTCGCAATGACCGGATCTGAAGGAAACGTGAGCGTTATTCCGTCATGTTTTGATTCCTCAATAAACACAGAACCAGCATCGCTTATAAGAAAAGCCGAGTACCCCATTATCTTCATGATTATTTCCCCCTTTCTTTTTTGTTATCTCCGATAACAGCATTATACCTCATTCCATTGTCGCGGCTTAAGCAAAATCGACTGGCAGGCAGATTTCAGTTCTTTTCAAAAGTGAAGTAGACGACCCGGATTGTTCATCGAGAGAAATATATCGCTAGTAAGTAGGCTTGAGATTGCTGTTCTGATTTTCTGCCAAAAGCGGTGATTACGTCGTTGCATCGAGATGGAAAATCCTAAAGGAATCTTGAGTTCTTACAAACTGAGAAAGGAGGCCCAGCGTTTCCGAGCATAAATGGTTCGATCCTATCTTTCCAGAAGAACTTGCTGTCAAGTCTATTTGGCGGAAGGTGCCTATTGCGCCGTTCTGCAAATCAGTGGCTGTTGGAAAAAGAAAGGGGAAGATTCCCCTTTCTCGTTTATTTTCTTTGAGCAATTTTACGGCTCATGTATTGAAATCTCTCTTTACGGTTGATTATCCAGTCCAAAGTAAATTCCAAAGCGCGAGTCACTGTACTGAATGCCTATCTTGGGGAAAATGTCTCCGATACCTATTGTTGAACCTACATTTATGAAAAGGTAAAGGGCGGAATGATCGAGACTGGTGTTTGTTCCGCTTATCACTGTGCCAATTCCCAACTCTTTCAAGAAGAATAGAGGACTCCAACCCCAGTCTATCCTGTACAAGAGCTGAGCTCCGTTCGCATACCAGTAGAAATCATCGTCGAAGCCGACACCAAGACCAACAGATGTACCCAGAGTTGGGGAGAATCCAGCATCCACGGCAAGCAATGGAGTGATTTTTCCGTTAGAAAGTCTTATCCCGGGTTCCAGCGAAATCGAGAAGAGATTTCCTCCCAGACTTAAGGGAACAGATGTAGTGATGCCGCCAGACGTGTCAAATCCAATATAAGCGTGTGATCTAAACCTTGTGGAAGGATTTAAAGGCATCTGGAAGAGCTCAGAAGATAGTCCTGCGGTTAGCATAGGCACGCTGGGGGTGCCTAAGCTCGCTTTCAGAGAGACATTTACTCCTTCCAAGATCTGTCCTATATACTCCCCCTGGAAAGTGAGCTTGTTAGTACCAAAGGTAAATGAAGGCATCAGCTCCATGGAATGCTTCGAATCATGTGAAAGGTGAACGGTAAGAAAGCCAAGGGAAATGTTCTCGCCATCGTATGAGACTAACGGAGCTCTTAACACAGGGTTCAGAAAATGAAGGAATGTCTTCTTCAGGTAATTGCCGCTTGTATACTCCACAGAAGATGGCTCGAAGTCATCGGGTTCAACTTCTTTAACGCTGTATGGAGTGCTTTCAAGACCGAAAACATAAATAGACATTCCCTTTTCTCTTCGGGAGTGTCCGAATCCGTACACTGTAGAATCTAGCACCACCGCCTTTTCAAGATTGGCACCTTCGGTTAGTCTGAAAACCTCTCCCGATTTTACCTCTACAGCGAAGGCATCCATATACCCTTCTTCATAAGCGGCTGTAAAGACTACCTTGCCCTCTTGGTAGTCAATACCCCTTCCCTTGAGATAGGGATCGTCTAGTATTACTCTGAATTCCCCTTCGGTGAAGGTCGCGATAGCTCCGTTAATGCCATTCCTTGATAGCAGCATAGCCAGGCTTCCGTCTTCCAGAACAACGATATCTTTGACTAACCATGGAATTGTTATGAGTTGCATCCCATCGAAATAGATGGTAGATAGTTCAGTCTTTGGGTCGTATAGTGCTTTGATCAATCTCCCGTTGTAGATATCAAAGGCAGTGATCATTCCTTTGTCCAGAAGTCTCACAGAAAGAGGAGGTCTGTGTGACCAGATTTCTCTGGACGTCGTATTCCTTTCGGTTACAGAAGTCATCAAGTAGATATTGCCTTCGTGCCATTTCAAGCTCAGGGCGCCAAAGTCGGAAAGCCTCCTGGAAAAGCCGCCATCTACATATTCTTCAATTCCTCTTTCTACAGAGCCATTCCATGAACTTGCTTCACCGAAAACCGAATA
Source organism: Mesotoga sp. (assembly GCA_011620045.1). GTDB lineage: Bacteria > Thermotogota > Thermotogae > Petrotogales > Kosmotogaceae > Mesotoga. The sequence continues at coordinate 181 of WOZY01000115.1, read as the reverse complement.
GGAGAATACGACACCGTTTTCAGTTTTCGTCATATCGTATATCTGACCGTTGGCCACTGTTCTGACTTCAGTTAAAGTGGCATACTTTGTGGCTTCGATTCCGACTTCTTCTTTCCAGTCATTGTAGAGCCCGTCCAGGGTTTCACCGAATGCAATTTGTGAAGCGTTGATAGGTCCGAAA
>WOZY01000175.1:5619-6215 GCA_011620045.1 Mesotoga sp. | reverse complement strand
CTACTCAAATCCAGACCCAGAATGTGACCTTAGCTACACTCCCAATTTCGGGATTGAAAAAGCCATCAATTTTGCAATGAAGAACTCGTTTGGCTTTGGTGGTCATAACGCTTCTCTGCTCTTCAAGAAGTTTTAATTGCCGCCAGGAAGGGGCGCATGCGCCCCGTTCTTTTGATATAGAACTACTTCTGCGGGATGCAGAAGCCTGCGAACCCACTTGTTCGGATTTCGGCAAAGAACTGTCGCCGCGACTGACAATTCACTTCAAACTAGTTTTGTCTCGATAAGACTAGAAAGCGTCTTCATTGCGAATCTTACCGCCTGCGTTCTTATCGGTCTTGACTGATTGTCCAACTGAATAAGCCATCCGGCTTCTCTACTGGAAAGGTTTATATGGAATCTCTGGGAAAAGCCTCTATCAACCGACAAGGTCTCGATCAGGAAAACTTTACTCTCCAGATTTCTGTATACTCCCAGAAACTTCACAAAAATCTCGTTCCTTGAAAATGCTTCTCCAATAAGGCTCCCAAGTCGAGCTTCATCGACGTTTTTCACCCACAGATGTGACACATGAACCACATCCTCTTCAATATTGA
>WOZY01000175.1:0-5609 GCA_011620045.1 Mesotoga sp. | reverse complement strand
AAAATCTCTTTCTCCATTGACAACCATTTTCTTTCGTACCTGGTTTTTGCCCGGGCTGACGGATTTTCTTCAACAGTTGGATTGTCAAATAACTTCGTTTCATTTACGCTCAACATCATCTCGCGTACGAACTTTTTTGAATCAGAGTACAGTTGAAAGAACCCGTCTGGTTTCAGGACAGCGGCAATTCTCTCAACAAAAGCAGTATCATTTAAGCGTCGATTCGAATGCCTCTTTTTAGGCCATGGACAGGGAAAGTTCATATACAATCCCGAAATCGAAGCAGGAGGAATTACATTACCCAAGGCAAACGATGCATCGATTAGAAGTACGCGGACGTTGTCCAGAGAATTCCTGGCCAGTGATTTCAATAGCTTTTCAGCACTAATCATAGAGAGTTCAACACCCAGCAAGTCTACTCCGGGATTCTCAACTGCCTTCTGGACAAGAAATTCACCGCTGCCAAATCCTACTTCAAGAAAGACGGCACGATCTCTTCCAAAGATACAGCCAAAGTTCAGAGGCAAATCAAATTCAGTAGCGTCAAGATAATTTCTTAGGTAATGGAGATTCATGACATCGCTCCGATCAACCAATCCGCCACGTTACTAGGCCAGATCGTAGTCAGGTTACAAAAAGCATTCTAACTCAATTTGCCCAATATTTCCATCTTGAGCCTTCAACGAAGAGAATAGTTTCATCCTCTTTTTGCGATGGTATAATTATCGTGACTCCCGGAGGTGAAGGAAATGAACTTTGACCCCACTAAAATAGAAGTCCTATACTCTGAAGAAAACCTCAGAAGAATTGTTGATAGACTTGCTGAGGAAATTAACAGATACTATTCTCCTATAACAGATGAGATAACAGCCGTTTGCATTCTGAAGGGGTCGGTGCATTTCTATAGTGACCTTTTGAAAAGGCTTGAGCTTAAAGTACGATATAACTTTGTCCATGTTTCCAGCTATTCCGGGGCTTCTACAACCGGAAGAATACGCGTCAAGACCTGGGTAGATGAATCAGTTACTGACCGTTATGTTCTGTTGGTGGAAGACATAGTTGATACAGGTGGGACTCTCAGGTACATAATCAATTATATTTGGAAACAGAAACCTGCAGACGTAAAGCTCGTCTCACTATTCGAGAAGACAATTCACAATCACGGAGTGAAAATCGATTTCACTGGCGAAAGGATAGGTGATCAGTTTATAATCGGTTACGGACTTGATTATGACGAAGTATATAGAAATCTTCCTTATGTGGGTTGCTTGAAAGGTGAATAATGAAGAAAGGCAACATCGTTACACTAGTTCTTGCTGTACTGCTTCTGAGCATTTGTACGATAACTTCACTCTTCGCATTGAGTGTAGTTAGTTCAAATCGAAAGAATACTCAGTTGATGTTAGAAGCTTCGATTATAAGAGGTGTAAGGGCTTCCGCAAAGAAACTTCTTGAGTTCAGTTCAGATTGCGGAGAGCCACTGGTTGTTGTCATAAACGGTTATTCTCTCGAAACCGACCTGATTGACGGTAGATGGTGTGTGAGAGTTAGCGACGGGGACAAAGAAGAGATAATAGTCGCCGAAGGCAGGTGAAGGATTTGATAGCAATATCCATTGATTCTGGTTGTGCGCCCACGAGAGATTTCGTTCAGTCCCACAGGCTTTTCTTCATGGGAATGAAAGTAATCATCGATGATAAGGAATATAACGACGAGTTCGATTTCATGGAAAATGTCTTCTACAGGATTGTGGACAGCTCTAAGGAGTTTCATACAGCGCAGCCACCTCTTGGCCAAGTCCTTGAATACTACAATGATATAAGATCAAGGGGATTTACGGAACTTTTAGATATTCACTTTTCCTCGAAGATGTCCGGCGTTTATGATACTTGCATTTTGGCTTCGAAGATGGTTGAAGGACTTGAAGTACACGTGGTCGACACAAAGAAGGTCTCTATAGGGGCCCATCTGGTTGCGAAAAGGTTGATCGAACTGACAGAGTCTGGATTGAAAATCGACGATGTCATGAAAAGAGTACCCCAGATTATTGATGACACATTCATGGAATTCAGCGTTCCCACTCTAAAGTATCTTATTAAGAACGGCAGAATAGGAAGGGCGCAGGGACTTGCAGGAACTCTGCTGAACATCAAGCCGATTCTTTCTGTGGATGAAGAGGGTTTCATAAGCCCCATAGCCAAACTTAGGGGCATGAAAAAACTTCAAGAAGAGATGGTCTCAAATATCGTTGAGTTTCTGGAGAAAAGAAGAAAGTCGATAACTCTATACTCAATCTATGGAAGCGAAGAATACTTAGGAGTAATGAAAGAAACAACGGAGAGAGCAGTAGAAGCCATTGAGATGAATTTGGGCATTTCGAGAAAAGAGATCGAACTTATAAGCGGCAGAATCTGGCCCACAATTGCTTGTCACAGTGGGCCTGCAGTCTTTGGGCTGGCGTGCTACGGGGAGAAAGAAATAGAATAATGCTCTTTGAGCAATTGCTCGATAGATGCGAAGAGCTTTTTGAGACTTCTTTGACCGGGAAGAAGGAAGCAAGTATTCTTCCCGAATTCAGACAACTCATCTCGTTAGTCGATAAGGAGGAGCTTTCTTCTTATGCCTCGCTTGAGGAATACTTTCCGAAATTTACATCGTACTTCTCAGGAATTGACAACTTATCGGATGATCGCAAGTTCAGAAGATTGAGAAACGGACTTAAGATGATCGAAAAACTGAGAAAGATCTTTCTTATGCGTTCAGCCGAAGAAATCGATTCCCTTCTCGGCAGACCTGTTTCTCACTCGACTCCGATCAAATTCGCATACTCTGTTGGTGAAGCAAGATCAAAAATACTTAAGAGAATGGATATTGAAACAATAGGAGATCTTATCTATTACTTTCCAAGAGACTATGAAGATCGTAGGATAATTGTCTCTATTTCCTCGATAGTCCCTGATTGTAAGGTAAGCGTGAAAGGTCGAATTCTGAATTTCTCGGCCAAGAAAGTCTCTGGATACACGATTATCTCAGCTGTAGCGAGTGACGGCTTTGGTCAACTTCTTTTGAAGTGGTTCAATCAGGACTATATTCTTCAAAAGCTCAAGAAGGAGCGAGAATATCTAATTCACGGACTGGCCAAGAAGACTCCTTTTGGCCCTATGGAGATGAACTCCCCGGAAATTGAGGAAGTTGAAGGGGAGGTACCTAGGGAGATTCTCCCGGTCTATTCTCTGACTTCGGGAATCTCAATGAAGATGATGAGAAGAATAATTAAGCGCAACCTGGGCCTAGTTAGATCGCTGGATGATCTGGTCCCGCTCCCTTTTGTGAAGAGCAGAGACCTCCTTGATCGGAGACATGCCTTTGTTGCAATTCATTTCCCAAAGAGCCAATTCGAAATAAGAAAAGCGCGAGAGACTCTGGCGTATGAAGAATTCTTTCTCTTCGAAACCTCAATTCTATATAGAAGAAGGCAGATTGAGAAGCGGTATCAAGGCCTTTCTAAAGATATCAGTGGAGATCTTGCCAAGAAGTTGATTCAATCATTACCCTTTGAATTGACGCAAGACCAGGTGAGAGCCTTCAATGAGATCAGGGAAGACATGAGAGCCTCTTCGCCTATGAGTCGATTACTTCAAGGTGATGTCGGATCTGGAAAGACTCTTGTTGCCGAACTGGCAATTGTAGACAATTATGAAGCAGGTTATCAGAGTGCACTCATGGTTCCAACATCGGTCTTGGCGATGCAGCATTACGAGAAAATCAAACGAGATCTATCGCCTATTGGAATTGAAGTAGCGTTATTAACCGGTTCAATGAAGAGAAGTGAACAGAACTCTGTAAGAAACGCGATGATTACTGGAGAAACAGACCTGGTTATTGGTACGCATTCTCTCATTCAGGATGGTGTGGAATTTAAGAATCTTGGGCTTGTAGTAGTCGACGAGCAACATAGATTCGGAGTGAAGCAGAGAGAGAATCTGACATCTAAGGGGAGTCTTCTCGACAGTCTTGTAATGACAGCCACACCAATTCCAAGGACTCTTGCCCTAACGGCTTATGGGGATCTCGATATTTCAACTATCCTTACGATGCCGAAGGGAAGATCACCGGTGAGAACAGTCCTGCTTGCCAGGAGCAGGTTGCGAGAGTTATACTCCTTCATCTCAGATGAGCTGAAAATGGGACATCAGGTCTTCTTCATATATCCTCTTGTTGAAGAATCTGAACAAGTAGACCTCAAGAATGCAACAGACGAAGCTGCAAGGCTTAGAGAGCAGGTCTTCCCAGGAGTAGGGGTTGAACTGCTCCACGGAAGATTCACCGATACAGAGAAGCAAGAGATAATGCAGAGATTCAGAACGAAAAAGAGCATGATTCTTGTTTCTACAACGGTTGTTGAGGTCGGAATTGATGTGCCCTCGGCAACGGTAATGGTAATCGAACACCCTGAGAGATTCGGAATGGCCCAGTTACACCAGCTTAGAGGACGGGTAGGAAGAAGCAGCCTCAAGTCGATTTGCATAATGGTTATGAATCGTGCTATTTCAGAAGAAGCTCTTGCCAGGCTAAGGGAATTTGCTTCAACCTCAAGTGGCTTCGATGTTGCAGAGCTTGATCTGAAGCTGAGAGGACCTGGAGAGTTCCTTGGGTTAAGACAGCATGGAATTCCCCAGTTTAGAATTGGAGACATAGTTGCTGATCGAGATCTGCTTTTCAAAGCTAGAGAAGACGCAAGAAAGCTGATTGACGAAGATCCCGAACTCTCTGAACATGGCTCACTAAGAATCGAGATGGAAAGAGTTTATTCGGAAAAGGTAAATTTGATAGAGGTCGGATGATATGTTGACGATAACAGGAGGAAAGTGGACGAGAAGGTCGATAAAGACAACGGCTAGAAGAAAGACCAGATATACACCACAGTCGGCAAGAAAAGCCCTCTTCGACATTGTGGACGTAGCTTCGAAATCCTTCATTGATCTCTTTGCTGGAAGCGGAATAATGTCCTTTGAAGCTATGAGCAGAGGTGCTGCAGAGGTAATATCTGTCGATGTGTCGAAGAAGGCATGCAACTTGATTCTTGATAATAGGAATGAACTCGATTCTTCAATGAATCTGAGGATCGTTTGCGCCGACTTTCGCAGAGCCATCCCATCACTTATCAGACAGGGCGTGGGCGTTGACACTGTATTTGCTGACCCTCCCTTCGATGAAGAATACATTGAACCTCTCTTTACCGTTCTGAACCAGAACCCCGAACTCATAAACCATTGGGGTCAATTGATAGTCGAAACTTCAGAGAGAGAGAAGAAAACTGTGAAGGAGCTTTCCTCATTGTTTCAGCTTGTTGATCAAAGAGAATATGCAGGCGTTGTATTCTCAATAATGGTGAGACAATGAAGTTTCTTGTCGAAGACTCTTTGACAAGGTTGGCGAAGAAACTTCGACTTATGGGGTTTGATACCGAGATATGCACTAGAAGTGAAATTGGTGAAGCATCACAAGATAGAGACGTGTTTCTGACAAAGAGCAGAAAGGCACTTGAAATTGCCTGGAAGTCCAAGATCAAATGCTATCTCATCAAATCGGAAAACTGGCGGTCTCAA
>WOZY01000270.1:5967-6450 GCA_011620045.1 Mesotoga sp. | reverse complement strand
GTTTCTGGAGTAATGGATTCCTCGACGGTGTTTAAATCTGTCATGTCAATGAACTCTGTCTTAACGCCATAATTAGTGATCAAATGATTTAGAAATCCGAATGTTGAACCGTAGAGGTTTCTGTGGGCAAGTACCGAATCGCCTGCCGCCGCGAATGACATGACAACTGAACTAATTGCAGCCATTCCCGAAGAGAAGGCCACTCCATCGGCTCCATTCTCTAGAGTTGCGAGCCTTTGCTCGAAGAGGTTTATGGTGGGATTACCACCTCTGGTATAGACGTACGCGCGCCGTTTGAATGAAAATGTATCTTCGGCCTGCTGCAGATCTGTGAACGTGAACGTCGAAGTCATGTATATGGGAGCATTTAGCGACTGGTTATGATCCTCTTGCTCCGCAGCGTGAATCGACAGTGTATCGAAATGATATTTTCTCTCTTCATCCACATCAAACACCTCGCTTCCTTCTGACATTATATCGCAG
>WOZY01000270.1:0-5957 GCA_011620045.1 Mesotoga sp. | reverse complement strand
GCCGGGAAGGAGTCCGATGCTTTATTTGAAAGCTAGACTACTTGTTGGTAGACAGAAAATTAGCGCCTTCAAAACTACTTAGTGGCTCTCTTCTTTGCCTCTTCGATTTCTGCTTGAATTCTTAGTACAGTCTCTGGTTCTTCATAGAAGGAATAGGTGTCTTCAGAAGCCTTCACTAGCAAGAAATAGTCCTTTATCTTAGGTTTGCCAATCATTTTGATCTTTTTTGCCGGTAAGAACATATCCCTTAGTGATGGAAGATACAGTTCCCCTGAAGACATGCTCATATGAACCGAGACCTCATCTATCTCTTCTACTGGAACTCTCATATTGACCCTTCCGCTCCCGGGTATATCGACGGTGAAGTGAAATACGTTTTCGTGTATGATCGCATAGCTCTGACTCATATTAACCTTCTCTATCTGAGCTACTCTACCAAAGGTGTAGAACATAGAAGACACTCTCTTCCTGTTATCGGGACCGGAGAGGCCGAGATTCTTTATCAATCTCTCTTTAGGCCGCTCATCTCCCATTCCCAGCAATGCAGTGATGATGCAGATTATGTCTCCAAAAAGGAATCCTGCCCTGAAATTTCCAAGAAGTATTGCAATTACCTCTGCGACTATTGGGATCAACGGGGCAATCAACAGAAGGCGGTAATCAAACTTCCTCCTTAGAACTGTAAAGATTATGTAGGCCGGGGCGCATGCAAGAAAATACCAGAGAGGAGAGAGAACAAATCTCGTGGCCGAGCCGACTATCAATAAGAGAATTCCTAGCAACTAAATCACTTCCCAACACAGAAATCGCTGAAAATTCTTTCCAGCAGATCTTCTGTTACGTTTGTACCGAGGAGATCGTCGAGGCTTCTAGCGGCCTGCTCGATCATGGTCCCTGTGACATCAACCGTCATTCCGCTCTCAATAGCCTCTATCGATCGGCCAATGAAATCCATCGCGTCCGAGAGCTTCTGCTTCTGTCTGGCACTAATAATTACTTCATTTCCAATAGAAGTGATGTCTTCGGTAAGCTTCAGCATAAGTTTTTCGAGATCTTTCAGGCCCTCGCCGGTTCTTGCGCTTATCACGATATCGTAAGAACCTTTTTCTACTGTGCGTATGTCTGACTTGTTGGCTGCGACAATCAATCGCTTCCCCTTTTTCTTGAGAGCCTCCTCCAGGTCTTTGTCGCTATAGTTGTGAGGGTCGTGCAACAATATCACCAATTCTGCTTCTTCAATAGCTTCTAGGGTTCTTTCGATCCCAAGTTCTTCGATCTCATTTTCTGCCTGTCTTATACCTGCAGTATCGACTACGCGGAAGAGCACACCCTCGATATTGAGGTCTTCCTCGATCGTATCTCTCGTCGTTCCCGGCAGATCAGAAACGATTGCCCTGTCTCGTTTCAGCAGTGCATTCAGCAATGTGGATTTTCCAACGTTTGTCTCGCCTACGATTGCGGTCTTGATTCCCTGTGAGATCACTATGCCGTTTTGAGAGCTGGCTATGAACTCAGCAATCTTTCTTCTTAGATCTAGAAGGCTTTCACGAAGAGAGGAGTAATCCGTCTCAATCTCCTCGGGATAGTTGAGCTCCACCTCTACTGTCGCAAGAAGCTCAATTATCTTCGCCCTGAAGGAAATCACTTCTTCAGATAGGTCGCCTCTGAAGCTCTTGATTGCAGCCTCAAGAGCTTTTTCGGTCTTGGAAGTTATAAGGGCGTTAATTGCTTCGGCCCGTACAAGGTCGAATTTTCCATTCAGTACTGCCCGCTTCGTAAACTCCCCTGGCAAAGCCATTCTGAAGCCCACCGCAAATAGCGCCTTAAGAGCGTTTTCAATTATCAGGGGATTGCCGTGAAAGGAAAGCTCCACAAGATCCTCGCCAGTGTATGAAGCCGGTCCTTTGAAGAAAGTGACGATGACTTCGTCGATGTAACGATCATTTTCAACGAATGTTGCCAGTTGCGCTCTTCTGTGCTGGAGAAGACTCGTACGCGGTAGTAGATTCATCAGACTTTCGACTGTTCCTTGTCCAGAACATCTTATTACTGCCGTTGCAGAAATGCCTCTAGGAGTAGATAATGCACAAATTCGATCATTGAACAAGTCTCTCAGCTCCAAGGAAAAGCGTTTTAAGTGTCTTCATTAGATGTCTTTCTGGCACTCCGTACAGAATCGACTTTCCTTCACGCTCGTTTACTACAAGCCTTCTTCCCTTTATCGCAAGCGACTCACGGATGTGATTATCGCCATGGACCATTATGATGCTCTCCGAATAAGAATCATATTCAACCGAACTTATTCCGATGTTAAATGCTCCGAGCCTTACTCGTGAGGCATCGAGAAGAGAGTTGACTTGAGGGGGAAGGCGACCGAATCTGTCGATAAGCTCCCTTTCCAGTTCATTTATCTCGTCTTCCTCTTTACATACTGCGATTCTGCGGTAGATCTTCAATCTCTCAATCGAGTCGGATACATAATCTTCGGGAATAACCATATCAAACGGGATGTTCTTCAGTTCTGTGTCGACTGCGCGTTCCTCAACTCCAATTTCCTCTTCTCCTCGGAGTTCTCTCATCGCTTTTTCTACCATTTCTCTATACAAATATAGTCCAACGGAGTTAATGTTTCCATGCTGCTCTGCACCGAGCAGCGTACCAAATCCCCTAATTTCAAGATCTCGCATTGCGATCTTCATTCCACTGCCGGCGCCAGAAAACTCCTTTAGTGCCTTGAGTCTTTCTCTAGAAGGATCGGACAGCCTCTTAGGATCATAAAGGAAGTAAGAGAAAGCCCTTCGATTGCTTCTACCTACCCTTCCCCTCAACTGATAAAGCTGTGCAAGCCCATACCTTTGCGAATCATTGACGATCAGAGTATTCGCGTTTGGTACATCGACCCCGCTTTCAATTATCGTAGTACATAGAAGCATGTCCAGTTCACCAAGATAGAAGTCTCTAATGGTGCGCTCAAAAGCGGTTTTATTCATTTGACCGTGAGCGACCTCCAGCTTGATCTCGGGAAGCAGGTTTCTCAATTTCGACAAGAGTTCGGGTAGTTCGGTGACTCTATTATGAACAAAAATCGTTTGTCCGCCTCTGTTTGTCTCCCTAAGCACTGCCGTTCTGATCAATCTGTCGTTGATTGCTCCTACGTAAATCTCCGGGGAAGTTCTTCCTGCAGGAGGTGTAGATATTATCGAGAGATCTCTCAAGCCCGAAAGAGACATATACAGAGTTCTGGGTATTGGCGTGGCACTCATTGACAAAACATTGACCTGCAATCTCAGTTTCTTGAAGTGCTCCTTCTGAAGAACCCCGAATAGCTGTTCTTCGTCAACTACAATTAGACCAAGGTCTGCGAACCTCACCTCTTTGGACAGCAAAGAATGGGTTCCAACGACTACGTCGACTTCACCGTTCTTGAGTTTCTTGAGAAGCTTGCTTCTCTGTGTATCGGTTCGGTACCTGTCAAGTATCTCGACTCTTATTCCAAAAGGACTGAGGCGGCCCTCAAAGTTTTCGTAGTGCTGACGCGCAAGTACTGTTGTGGGAACCATCACGGCAACCTGCTTTCCCGAGACAACCGTTCTGAATGTGGCCCGCAATGCAACTTCTGTCTTCCCGTACCCGGCATCGCCGCTTATGAGTCTATCCATTGGCTTGTTGCTTCCAAGGTCTTCAAGAACTTCTTCGACAGCTTTCTGCTGGTCTTCTGTTTCAACATACGGAAAACTTTCTCGAAAGCTCTTCTCCATTTCGCTCTCTCCAGTCAGAGAAATTCCCGAGGTCACTTCTCTGGAGCCGTATAGATTCGAGAGTTCACCAATCAGAGCCTCTACTTCCCTTTTCACCTTTGATTTCTGCCTGTTCCATGCTGTTCCACGCAGGGAGTTCAACTGAATTCCTTCGGTGGTTCCTATGTATTTGTGAACACGATCTACTCTGTCCACGGGGACATAGATCTTGTTGTTATCTCTGTATTCCAGCAGAAGATACTCTCTAGTCCCGAGGATGTTCTCGACCGTCCTGACTCCGAGATACCGTCCTATACCGTATTCTTTGTGGACCACGTAGTCTCCCTCTTCAAGCTCCGTCCAGTCGACCACGGGTATTCTTGGCAAGAACTCTTCCTCTCTTCTGGGTCTCTTGATAATTTCCAGTTCTTCGGTAAGTTCGGTATCATAGTCTAGGGAAGAAACCCGGTCGTCGGACACGATCGAATACTCTCTCAACTTCATCAGAACTTCTGAGGATATTCCTCCATATCTTATGTAAAGGAATTTTCTTACTGCTTTATCTGACAACAGTTCTAGAGTTTCGCGTTCTCTCCTTCCAAACTCGACAATGGCATCGTCAGGCTTGACGAAGATCACTTTGTATTCATCGAGAAAGTCAAGAAGAATCGACTGCCGTTCGTAAAAGATCCCCGCGATTGTATCCATTGTATCCAGACGGTCGAAAAGAATTTCATCCTTCGAACCGGTTGCTTGCTCGGCTGCAGAGATTCTTTTGAGAGCGAGCTCCCTATACGGAGAAGAGGTTATACCTTCAGCCGCGGGGGTGATATATGCATCGATCAATCTATCTAAGCTCTTCTGTGAAGCCGGATCGAATCTCCTTATCGATTCAATTTCCCTGTCAAAAGTGTCTATTCTAATTGGCCTTTCTGTTCCGGGTGGGAAGATATCCACAATACCGCCCCTGATAGCGAATTCGCCGGGAATCGTCACGCTGAAGGATCTGGAATAACCAAGGCTTTGAAGCTGATCTTCGCTCAGAGTAAACGGGCCACCGACTTCAACCTTCAAAGACAGAGTCTCGAATACGTCGATTGGCACAGTTTTTCTCAGAATACCGTGAAAGGATGTATAGACGGTCCGGAGCTCCCCCATAAGAAGCTTTCTAAGGAGCGCAAGCCGTTCTGATCTTATTCTTGGGGAAGTGCCTATCTCTTCAAAGGGAAAGACATCATGAGAGAAGAAAAATCCATCTCCCTCCCTCTTCTCATGAATATCTACGAAGGATTCAAGCATCCTTTCACTTGGAAAAATGACTACACTCCTGGAATCGCTTTGGGCTTCTTTCTCTATCCAGGAAATCGGATCGTTTACTCTATGTAATACTCGTTCCAAAATAACCTCCACAGATTCTTTATAACTGCGTTAGCACCTCTAAGCTGAATAGTCTCTCTATCTCCTTTGAACCTGTCGGTGTAGGTCTTGATTGAACTGCCTATCCTAACACCCGAGCAGACAAGCCCCACCGGCTTGGAGTCGCTACCGCCTGAAGGACCGGCTATTCCCGTTACTGAAAGGCCAACGTCTGTTCCGAAGAGAATTCTAGTTCCGGCAGCCATCTCATAGGCAACTTCTTCGGAAACGGCTCCATATTGTTTGAGAGTACTTTCGTTCACGTTCAGCAATGACATTTTGACTTCGTTTGAATAGGAGACTATACCACCGGGAAACAAAGCCGACACTCCCGAAACAGAAGTGAGAATTGCAGAAAGCCTTCCCCCCGAACAGGACTCTGCGACTGAAACTGTCAGATTTCTGTTTCTCAACTCCCTCACTACTACTTGGACGAGTTCCTCGCCTGTAGTCGTATATATATACTTCTTCCAGCGATCGGTGAAAAGATGACATAGTTCTTCTAACACCGATTCGTCATTGGCCGTGAGAATTACTGTAGGCCCGGAGTAATATCGCACTCTCGTAACGAACTTCACACCCGTGAATTTCGAAAGCATTTGCTCGGTGAAGTCTTCCACTTCAGGTTCGGTCAAGTCAACGAATCCTATGGTCCTACTGTACGAAGCAGAGGGGAGTGAAATATGCTTTAGTGCCTCTTTAAAGACGGCCTCCATCTCCATTGGAGGACCGGGAAGTATCACTATTTCATTGTTGTCTGTCCTTATGAAGGCACCTCTTGCGCTTCCAGAGGAATTTGGCAGC
>WOZY01000225.1 GCA_011620045.1 Mesotoga sp. | reverse complement strand
TCTTCCCACTCTTGATGTACCGTTTTCCACGCTCGACTCTTGCGAGCTCAGGCCATTCAGGGAGATTATGGCAGATTCAATTATGCCTTCTCATATATACTTTCCTCAGCTTCAAGCCAATCGAGTTCCGGCTTCCATGTCGAAGGAGATCTTGACGGACCTCGCACGTGGCGTACTGAATTATGAGGGGGTTCTTGTTGCAGATGATCTTGGTATGGGGGGTGTGAGCAATTATTTCTCACCCGAGGAGGCCGCCATCGAAGGTCTCAAGAATGGGATGGACTACCTTACATACTGCCACGAACCGGAAATCCAGAGGAGGGTTAAGAGGTATTTGACAAGGAAGATCGAAAGATTCTCCGAGCTAGAAGCCCGACTGCTAGAGTCGCTAAAGAGGGTGGAGAGTTTCAGGATGAAGGCGGTAGCATCTGCGAGAAACTCGCTTGATGTGATCTCTTCCTCTGAAAATCAGAGAGCGATGCAGGAGATCTCAGACAAATCTATAACAGCTATTCTCGACGATAAGTCTCTCCTACCGCTGCCTCTCAGCAGTGTAAGCGCTATTTACTCTGTGAGACTGTCAAGACTAGTTCAGGTAGAGGACGGTCCTCAAAAAGGTGTCCCCGCAGTTGCGAGGGAGATTGCTCAGATGATCGATTGCCCGGTGATCGACTATGCAGCTGGAATGACAGTTGAAGAAGCAGATAAGTTGGCCTTAAGTGCCCCGAGAAAGGGTATAAGATTGGTCTTCACAGAGAATGCTCATCTCAATGATGGACAGAGAGAATTCCTCATAAGGCTTTCGCAGAGAACGGGAAGAACACTGGTAATAGCTTTGAGAAATCCATACGATGCTTTCATAAAAGGTGTGAACAACTGCGTTCTAAGTTATGGTTACGAAGGAGTTTCTCAGAGGAGTATCCTTAAGGTTATTAAGGGAAGGATAGCTGCCGAAGGAAGACTCCCGGTTAGCATACCGCAGGAGGTCTGAGATGAAGTTTGATCAACTGGAGACGGAGGGATCTAATCCCAGAACGAAGAATCTGGATGAACTACCGACGTATGAGATGCTTAGAATAATGAATGAAGAGGATGCAACGGTTCCTCTATCAGTGAGAGATGTCCTTGAAGAAGTCGCTTCTGCGGTTGAGCACTGCGTGAACTCCATTGAATCAGGTGGGAGAATCGTCTATGCTGGTGCGGGTACTAGCGGTCGACTAGGAGTACTGGATGCGGCAGAAGTCGTTCCGACTTTCGGCGTTTCCAAAGATCTCTTTGTAACACTCATGGCAGGAGGTCAGGAAGCTTTAGCCAACCCTGTTGAACACGCTGAAGACAGCATTGAACAAGGCGAATTGGAGGCAATGAAGGTCGGGATATCACAAAAAGACGCCGTGATCGGAATCTCGGCATCGGGGAGAACTCCGTACGTGGAGGGTGTTCTTAAGTATGCGAGAAAGCAGGGAGCCAAAACGATCATAATTTGTAATGTTGGAAAACCTTATCTCGCGGAGTTTGCTGATGTGACAATAGCGGTAAGAACAGGTCCTGAAGTAGTAACCGGCAGCACAAGATTGAAGGCCGGTACGGCTCAGAAGCTGGTTCTTAATATGATCAGCACTATCACTATGGTAAAGGTTGGCAGAGTCTTTGGAAACTACATGATAGGGGTGAAGATTCTCAATCGAAAGTTGGTCGATCGAGCAACTAGAATAGTTTCTGAGATTAGCGATCTCTCTTATGAAGAGTCCGAGAAGATATTGGAGGGCTCCGGTAGGGAGGTCCCTCTCGCGATTCTCATGGCTCTTACGGGTCTCGGAAAAGAAAAGTGCGAAGACTCTCTCAAACGCAACAAGGGCCATGTGCGCTCGGCTCTCAAAGAACTCGGAGGAGTGAATTGAGAGAAACCGGTACGCCGGTTTACTACCGGATTTATAAGGAGCTGAAGCGTCGAATAAGTAAGGGGATCTATTCGAAGAAGATTCCAACCGAAAAGGAGCTCTGCAATGAATTCAGCGTCAGTAGGCTTACTCTTAGAAGAGCACTTGACGAGCTCAAAAGAGAGTCTGTAATTGAGTCATCGAAAGGTCGCGGAACATTCGTTGTTGAACAGAAACACGAGGAGAGTATTAGCTCGCTTACTGGTTTTACGGAAGAGGCAGCTAGAGGAAAGCTTAGAGCCAGCTCAGTAGTGTTAAGTGTTGGTCTTGTTGTTCCTCCTGATGAAATTGCTAAGGATTTCGGTGTTCCCGCTGACGGTATGGTGGTGTTTCTCCACAGAGTAAGATACCTGAATGACGAACCATACGGAATTGAGATGGCTTACTTGAATCCTCTGGCAGATATCAGGATCCTCAACATAGTCAGCAGAGATATGAGTGTAGATTCTCTGTATGCTATTCTTAAGAATGAATTGTCGCTAGTTCTTGATCACGCTCAGGAAAACATTGAAGTCTGCAGACTGTCTAAAGAAGAGGCATGCCATCTTCATGTGGAAGAGGGTAGCTACGGGATAGCTCGTGAAAGGCAGACATTCACAAATAAAAATCTATGCGTTGAAATAGTCAGATCCGTATACAGAGGGGATCGCTACAGACTAAAGGTTGTGAGGAGAGTAGAATGAGCAAGAAGATACTTGCAATGGACGGAGGCGGTACTAATCTTAGAGTGACTGCCATTTCCAGTGAAGGAAAGAAAAGGAAAAATTATAACACGGGAGTAAATATCACCGCAGTCAGTACCAGTAATCTTATATCGATCTTCTCATTAGTCCGCGACGACATTTGGGTTCCGGACGTCATACTTGCTGCGTTCTCCGGTGCCGGAGATAGAATTCGCGAAAGAAAGCTGAGACAGGCATTGGAATCTGTTTTCAGAGACTCAGAAATTGAGGTAATTATGGATATTGAAGGCCTGTACAGAGCTGCAGTTGGCGAAGAAAGAGGCGTTGTAGTTGTTTCTGGTACTGGTTCAACGGTTTATGGTCATGACGATGCAGGCGAAGCGGTAAAGTCAGGTGGCTGGGGACACATTTTTGATGATGAGGGGAGCGCCTACTGGATCTCGAAAGAGTTGATCGCCGCTTCTCTTAAGTACAGGGATGAGCTGATTCCTCACGATCCCGTTTTCGATCAACTTGTCGATTTCTTTGAAATGGATAACATAGAAGAACTTGTCAACCTTACGCTTTTGCCCGACATGAAGACAAAGATTGCCTCTTTTAGTAGAGTTGCACTAGAAGACCCTTCCGAATTGGTTAAGATTGTAGCGGATGAAGGGATCGAGGTACTTGCGAAGAGAACCCTCAGAGTTCTTGAAAGAACCGGTGAGGTTGACACAATACACACCTTTGGTGGCTCTTTTGCCTCCGTTTATTACAATGAAAGATTCTCGAAAATGATAAACAATCACAGAACCTCACTTTTCACCGGGAATGTTGATGAAATACTGGCCGAACAGATGTTTGAGAAGCTCAATAGATCCTGAATTCTCTTGTTAAACTCTCAAACTCTCTTTGCTCATCTTTCCACAATTCGGAAAGCTCCGCTGAAGTTGCCCCTTGAAGCAGTTTTTCTCTATACTGCTCTTCGCCTATTATCAAGTCGAAATGATACCTGCCGTCCCACATCTTGTTGAGTGGGATGCTGGTTCCATGATAATGCGCATCCCAGTCGAATTTTTCCGGCCACAGCTTCATAAGAATGGCGATAATGTCTAGAGCGAGTTCTAAGGGTTTAATGGCGTTTCTATCTGTAACATAGAACTCGAGACCATTACAGGACTGGTCTTGCAACTTGAATGCTCCCGGAATGAAACTCCTCTCTCTGAAGGCAACACCGGGATGATCAAGTTTCTTCAGTTCTCTATAAAGTGGTGCGGAGTCAATCCATGGCGCTCCTATGTATTTGAAGGGATGGACAGTGCCACGCCCCATAGATAGGTTCGTACCCTCGAAGAGGCAGAAGCCCGAGTAAAGTATTGCGTGCTCAAGCGAGGGAATATTCGGTGAAGGTGTGCTCCACAGGTGACCGGTCTCATCATAGTACATATATTTCTCATAATTTTCCATCGGCACTACTGTAAGATCTGCACCGATATCGAAGATCTTGTCGAAGTACTTCGCAACCTCACCAATGGTCATGCCATACCTCAGTGCAAGACCATACCCCCCGACTATGCTGTCGAGCCTCTTCTTTATTGTGGGGCCCTCGACCTTACATGAAAGCGGGTCGGGTCTGTCGAGAACTACTACCTCTATCCCCCTTTTCGCACACTCCTCCATTGAATAGGCGAGGGAGTAGAGATACGTATAGAATCGAAGGCCGACATCCTGAATGTCGTAAACGAAGGCATCGATTCCAGAGAGCATCTCCTCTGTTGGTCGTATCACATCTCCGAAGAGCGAATAGATCGGTATGCCATATTTGGCGTCCACCGCGTTGCCGACGCTAACTCCATCGGGCGCGGCTCCCGAGATACCGTGCTCGGGACCGAACAATTTCACGATATTGAAGCCTACGTTAAGCATGAGGTCGACGTTGATTCTCAGATCCCCATTGACACCGCTAGAGTTAGTTAGCAACCCGATCCGTTTCTTCTTCAGTATGTCGCTCTCTAAGAGACAGTCGATTCCAAGCTTCACTTTCACACCCAGCAGCTCACTTTATTGCTCCCTGCGTCATGCCCGTTATGAACTGCCTCGAGAACAACAGGAAGAGTATTATCGTTGGAGCGACGGCCAGCGTGAGCCCCGAGAACAACAAGTGCCACTGGTTCACATACTCCCCGAAGAAGATCGAAACGGCCAGAGTAATTGTCGCCTTCGATCTATCCGTGATGAAAATAAGCGGGAAGAAGAAGTCGTTCCATACGTTGACGAAGCTGACGATCGAGACTATCGACAGAGCCGGCTTGACCAGAGGAAGAACAATTCTCCAGTAAATCTGCATTGGAGAAGCGCCGTCGATTCTTGCCGCTTCTGAAAGCTCGTTAGGGACTCCGTCAATGAAGTTCTTGAGAAGGAAGACAGAGAATGGAATATTGACGGAGGTGTAGATAATTATCAGTCCAACTAGAGAGTTCGTGAGATGAAAGTTTCTAAGCAGTATGAATATCGGAATTATTGCGAGCCTTGCAGGAAAGGCTAGACCCAGCATCGAGTATATGAAAAGAAATCTCCTTCCCCTGAAGGTGTACTTGGAAATCGCATAGGCAAACATTGAGGAGACAATTACAATTCCAATGACAGAAGTACCGGCAACAATCAGACTGTTCTTGTAACCCGTCCCTATTCCGGCCTGCTGCCATGCCTTCGAATAGTTTTCGAACAGGACTTTCGACGGGAATGAAAATGGTTGCAAATAGATCTCTCTCATTGACTTAAGAGAGTTCATGATCATAATGAAAAACGGAATTAGAATGATCAAACAGTAGACGACCAGAAGGAAGTAAACTACGATTTTTCCAAAAAGGCTAAGCTTCAGCATGCTTCATGCACTCCTTTGTCTCTTCTCGACGATGTAGACATACAGTATCGAGACGGGCATGACTATGGCGAAAATAAAGACCGTTACCGAAGCTCCCAGCCCCATGTCAACGGCCCCGCTGCCAAGCCCTCCGAAGGCCGTCCTGTAGAAAAGCGTCCCGAGAACGTCCGTAGATCTGTACGGACCAGCCTGCACGCCTTCCAGAGCATATACCATGTCGAATATATTGAAACTCCAGATGAAAAGGAGAATTGCTAGCGTTCTGAATGTGGAGAATGTCAGCGGAAAGATGATTCTCCAGGTTATCTTCCAGTTGTTTGCTCCATCGATATAGGCGGCTTCTATCAATTCTGGCGAAATATCCAGTATTGCCGCCAGAATTACAAGCACGTAGAACCCGAGATTTCGCCACACATTTACAAGAATTATCGTTGTAAGAGCTGTGTTTGCCTGACCTAACCAGGGTTGGGCCAAACTCCCCAGTCCGATAGTTCTCAAGAACTGGTTTACCAGTCCTGCCTGAGGATTCAGGAAGAGAACCCACATAAATCCAACAAGAACTAGAGGTATCATGTTCGGTATGTACGTTACTACTCTGAATGCTCCAGCTCCCTTTATCTTGCTTGCCAGCATTAAAGCAATCAAAAAGCCCAGTCCAAGCTCGAGAATCGTGAGCATTATGAAGAAGTAGACATTGTGGAAGAAGGCGTTGAACAACTCTTTGGAAAAGCTTCCAGTAAAAAGCGTCCGGAAGTTCTTTAAACCGACGAAGGTCCTCGCCCCCACGCCAGACCAGCTGAAGAAGCTCAGTATGAGGCTGTCGATCAGTGGGTATATTATAAACACAGAGTACAGAATCAGGGCAGGTAAGATGAAAACAAGAAGGTATCTAAGTTTAATCTGCATCTTCGTTCTCCTCAATGAACTCTTCCCCGCCAGTCGGCGGGGAAGAGAAGAAATCTATCGTTTACTGATTCATCAAAGGCGGGTACCACTGAGATATTGCATCCTGAGC
>WOZY01000208.1 GCA_011620045.1 Mesotoga sp. | reverse complement strand
CAACATCGAAGTCTACTCCAGTATCTTTCCAACTACTGGCAATTCAAAATTCACAGGTTACTCAACACTTGAAGATAGATCGACCATAGTCGCGATTTTGAAGGATGGAGATGCCGTGGAAGCCCTTCAAAAAGGAGAAACGGGAGACGTTATCCTCGAAAAGACTCCCTTCTATCCCGAAAGAGGTGGACAGGTAGCAGACACTGGGCTTATTGAGACCGAGACAGCGCTGGCCAGAGTTGAGAGTGTGTTCATTCCTTATCAAGAGATGATAGTCCATAGGATTTCAGTCGAAGAAGGAACCGTGAGGGTGAAGGACCAAGCCAGGCTAATCGTAGATACAGATCGAAGAAAAGCAATAATGAGAAATCACACCGCAACTCATTTGCTGCACGCAGCTCTCAGAAAAACTATTGGTGGCCATGTTCACCAGTCTGGATCACTGGTTCTACCTGACAGACTGCGCTTCGATTTCTCACACTTCCAGCCTTTATCAACAGAAGAGCTAAATAAAGTAGAGAACATGGTTAACGAAGAGATTCTCAAAGCAAAAGCAGTCGATAAGTCAGAAAAGAGCTTTGATGAAATCAAGGGTGAAGACGTAGTGGCCCTCTTTGAAGAAAAATACGGTGACAAGGTTCGAGTAATCACTATAGAAGGATTTAGTAGAGAGCTGTGCGGAGGAACTCATGTAAACAACACCGGAGAGATCGGTCTCTTCAAGATTCTCTCGGAGACCTCCGTAGCAGCCGGAACCAGGAGAATTGAGGCAATTACTGGAACGACTTCGCTTGAATATTTCCGCAATCTCTTCAACAGACAGAGGACGATCAGAGAAGTACTTGGAGTGCCTGAGGATGTAATAATTCAGCGGCTTCAGGGCATACTCGACGAACTTAGGTCCGGCGGACAGGAGATTGTCAGATTAAAGGAGAAGCTACTTTCGGGCGATGCTCTAATGAAAGACAAGAGAATGACAGCCAAAGGTGTCAATTTGCTTATCAGAAGAGTCGAAAACGCACCGTCCAGTGCTTTAAGAAATGGTGCAGATGTTCTCCTCAGCAAGGAAGGTGGCGGCATAGTGATGATCTTCAATGAACTGGAAGATTCTGTTTCTTTTGTTGTGAAGGTCGAGAAGAAACTTACTGACAGGTTTAGGGCAGGAGAAATCGCAAAGAAGATAGCCCACGACCTGGGAGGGGGCGGCGGCGGCAGGCCAGACTTCGCTCAGGCGGGTGGAAAGGATGTTTCAAAATTGGAAAGTGTCATAGACAGGATCGATGAATACCTATAATAATGAGTTTGACGAGGCCTGTTTGGGCAGTCTTTTTGCTGTCACAGCTGCCCCCGACGATCTTTCCCTTGACAGTCTTGCTTTTGTGGGAGATGCAGTGTACACCCTTTATTTCAGACTGAAGACTCTTCCGCAGGCGCACCGGAGGGCGGGTTATCAGCACAATATTGTGAAAGACTACGTGAGCGCTCACGGTCAGAAAAAGGCTCTTGAAGAGGTTGAAGGACTTCTCGACGAAGAGGAGAGGGAGATAGTCAGACGAGGTTACAATTCAAAAGGTTCGAAGAAGCATGGGGACGACGAGGATTATAGAATGGCTACCGCTCTCGAGGTTCTTATTGGTCATCTATTCCTTGAAGGAAGAGTCAACAGGATAAAAGATCTGCTCGAAAGGGTGATTTGATGTATCTCCATGGCAGAAATGTACTGAAAGAACTGCTTGGAATCGATTCATCGCGACTGAGAATCAAACGAATACTCTTTACCAATCAGAGGAATGTCGATACTCAGTTGCTCGAGCTTGCCAAAGAAGCGAAAGTTAAAGGGTTTAGAATAGAAGAGATGCCCCCGGAAAAACTCGCAAATCTCTGCCGAGAAAAGAAGCATCAGGGAGTCGTAATTGATCTCAAGGAGTTCTCATACGTGGACTCCGAAAAAATGCTTGATAATCTTGAAAAGCAGAGCACAGCAACCATAGTGCTTCTAGACCAGATCCAGGACCCACATAATCTTGGAGCGATTATCAGGACGTCGGTTGCAGTCGGTGCCGATGCCATCGCAATCACTTCGAGCAACTCTGCAGAAATTACTCCGGCAGTCGTAAAGGTCTCTGCAGGACTTGCCTTTAGTATCCCAGTAATCAAGATAGTTAATATGGCCCAATTTGAGAAATCTCTCAAAGAAAGAGGCTTTTGGATATACGCTTCAGATATGAATGGAACTCCTTATTACGAAAACGAATATTCTGAAAAATCGGCAATAATATTTGGAAATGAGGGGAAAGGAGTCAGGCGGCTGGTGAAAGAGAGAAGCGACGTTCTCATTTCGATTCCCATGGAGAGGACGGTAGATTCGTTGAATGTCGCTGCCGCTGCGGCGATCATCTTATTCGACAGACGACGCCAGCTCACCGTAAGAGGAGCGTGAACAAAACTAATGAGAATACGTGAACTGTCGTCCGAGGTTGTTAGGAAGATTGCCGCAGGTGAAGTCGTAACGGGATGCTTTTCCGTAGTGAAAGAACTGGTAGAAAACAGTATAGATGCCGGTGCAACAGCTATAGAAATTGAGATCAAATCTGGCGGGAAAGAATACATAATGGTTAAAGATAACGGAAGAGGGATGACCAAAGAAGAAGCAAGCGTTGCTATTATGCCTCATACTACCAGTAAGATTGTCTCCATAGATGATCTCGATACCCTCCTTACATTCGGCTTTCGGGGAGAGGCCCTTTCAACGATTGCCTCAGTGTCGCGCATGAGGCTGTCAACCATCTCAGATACCGAGGAGCTTGGGGTGGCTCTCGACATTGCCGGAGGGGATATCACAGGAGAGAAACCTCTAAGCGGTTCGAATGGAACTGCGGTCGAAGTCTTCGATCTTCTCTATAACACGCCCGCCAGAAGGAAGTTCTTGAAATCTGCCTCAATTGAAGGCCGCATGGTAACTGAGATGGTTCAGAGATTCATTCTCGCATTCGATAAGATCGATTTCACTTATTCTCGGGATTCTCAAGTAATCTTTGATACAAGGGGCCTTGAATCGGTCGAGGCCAGAGCTGCACTGATCTATCCAGGGCTTTCTGAAAAAGACTTGATACCAGTTTCGGAAAGCTCAGCAGAGATAAAAATACGAGGTTTTGTTACACTCCCAAATCGAACAAGAAAGAATAGAATGGGTGAAAACATTTTCGTGAACGGCAGATATGTGAGACAATTTGAACTAAACTTTGCTCTCGAGAGGGGTTACGGAGAAACTCTTCAAAAGGGGAATTTCCCTTTTGCAGTTCTTTTCATTGATATTGATCCTCGGGAAGTCGATGTTAACATCCATCCGCAGAAACTCGAAGTTAAATTTGCCTCTGCTGCATCCGTTCTGGATAGTGTGAAGAGAGCTGTGCGGTCGGCCATTAAAGGTGCCGGTCATTTCACAATCAATGTAGTCAATGGCGAAGAGAACACCACCGGAAGTTCGCAGGAACGGAAAGATATCTCAGAGACTTATCAGAATCACGGAATAACTGATCATGGCTTCAAACACTCATGGAGGAACCAAAAAGTCTTCGATAGCAGCGCTAGCGGCACCTATACGCAGTCGGGATTCGATCGTCACCTTTTCAGATCATTTACTCCTGCTGAAAAGCGTGAAAGTTCACCGAACAAGGAAAAAAGTGAGGTAGCAAAAGCAAGCTTTATTGGCGTTTTCGGAGAACGGTATTTGATTGCGGAATCCGAGGACGGTCTCTTGTTAATCGATCAGCATGCCGCTCACGAGCGGATCATTTTCGAGGGTCTCAAAGAAAGCAAGAGAATCTCCTCGCAGAATCTTCTCATGCCTCTTGAACTGAATCTCGAGAGGTCGAAAATGGATTTGGTTATCGCAAGAGAGGAAACGTTGAAGAAACTTGGGTTCACTTTCAGTTTCGACAATGATAAAATCATAATGGTATCTATCCCTCAAGTCATGAGAACGGAGGGTGCAATAGATACACTCGAAGAAATTCTCGACGAGATGAGGTTGGAGGGTCTTGAAACTCCTGAGAGGGTTTTCGATAATCTGTTGGCCTCTATAGCATGCAAAGCGGCAATAAGGACTGGAGACAGACTTGACATAGGGCAGGCTGAAGTTCTTTTTGAAGAGTTGAAGAAGAAGAATGTTCTTGTATGCCCCCATGGAAGACCGATATCCATGGTAATAAGGCTGGAGGATCTGGATAGATACTTCTCCAGATAGCTCTCAGAAACAATGCTTCACAGAAGGGAAACCGGTGCGAATCCGGTACGGTCCCGCCACTGTAAGCGGTACGAACTCTGCACATGCCACTGGGCAACCGGGAAGGCGCAGAAAGTAGGTTAATCCGCAAGTCAGGAGACCTCTGTGAGGCTCAGATATCACCATCCTTCCGAGGCAGAAGGATGGTGAAATTCCTTGCAAAAGGGGTGAGTTTTTTGAAGAGGTTTTTGACATTAGGCTTTTTGGTGCTATTCTTTGTTCTATCACTGGCATTTGAAATCGTGGATGATCTTGGAAGACTTGTGACGATTGACAATCCTCCCGATAGAGTC
This sequence comes from Mesotoga sp., assembly GCA_011620045.1. Classification (GTDB taxonomy): domain Bacteria; phylum Thermotogota; class Thermotogae; order Petrotogales; family Kosmotogaceae; genus Mesotoga. The sequence continues at coordinate 1,930 of WOZY01000208.1, read as the reverse complement.
GTCATAGCTTCTCCGGCGATCACAAAGTATCTTGAAGTTCTAGGTGTTTCATCTAGGATCGTAGGAGTGACTGACTGGGACCCATATGCCTTATCAAATGAAGTAGAGAAAATAGGCAATCTCGTTCCTCTCAACCTTGAAAAGATACTCTCTCTTGATCCTGATCTGGTATTGATTTCTGGTGGCTTTCAAGAGGCGGAAGTTGCCAAGCTCGAGAAGTTCGGGATCTCTACCTTCGTCATGAATCCGAACTCTTTCGAAGATATCTACAGGAACCTAATGGTTGCTGGTAATTTGTTCGGCGTACCGGAGACAGGAAGGATAACAGCGACGAACTTCAGAGATGAGGTTCTTGAAATCGCAAAAGACTCCTATAATGTTCCACAGAATGAGAAGCCAAAAGTTGTGTACGTTATGATAGCCGGCGAGGTAAGCGATATCTGGACTTGCGGAACGGGATCTTTCGTGAACCAGGCGATCGCATATGCAGGCGGAGCAAACGTCGGAGCACCTTACAGCGGAAATAACGGATGGTTTCCCGTCAGCCCTGAATTCATTCTGAACTCCCAGCCGGACGTAATTCTTGTGCCCTATTATTACGAAGGCGGGCAAGAAGAGGCGGTAAAAATGATAACTTCGTACAAACCTTTTGCAGATCTTCCGGCAGTAAAGAATAATCGTGTCTACCCGCTTTATGATGGTCTGACCGCATATGCAAACCCTGATTTTGTGGACCTCGTGAAGACGTTGAAGGAGCTCTTCTATTGAAACGTGTTGCACTTTTCGCGTTTTTTTCCACAGCATCCGTACTTGGGATGCTGTGGCTCTCAAGTTTCGGAACAGTCAATTATTCGTTGACTGAGATCTTCGGCATATTCCTTGGAGATTCTTCGGGGCCAGCTTCCAGTATCTACGTGAATCTCAGACTACCGAGGTTATTGGTAGCTTTCCTGATCGGCTCAGGGTTGGCGGTAGGTGGAAACGGACTTCAACTGACTCTGAAGAATCCGCTGGCAGACCCATATATTATCGGCATATCAGCGGGGGCTTCCTTTGGAGCCGTTTTGTCATTGTTTTTGAGAGATGTTGGAAGGATATCGTTGAACATGGATCTCCTTGCTTTCGTTTTTGCCTTGTTCTCTTCCTTCCTAACCTATGCGATCTCCCGCAGGGGTGGGAGAATACCTATAACAACACTAGTTCTTTCCGGAGTAATAGTCTCCTTTCTTTTCAACGCTGCGGTCACTTTTCTTGTCGTATTTGCCTGGCGAAATGTCATTACCTTGCATTTCTGGTCTCTCGGTTCTCTGTCGGGTGTTACCTGGGATGATTTCTTGAAACTGCTTCCGATTATTGTTCTCCAGTACGCTTTGTTCACTACAATTCGCAGAAAAATGATAATAATGGCAGCCGGAGAAGAACACGCCATGACCGTCGGAGTTCACCCGGAGCGCATAAAGTTCCTGGTATTCTTCACCGTATCAATCGTTTCGGCAGTTGCAGTCTCGACGGCCGGTTTGATAGGGTTTGTGGGACTTGTTATACCCCACATGGTTAGGCTTGCCTTTGGCACGGACAGCAAACTGAACCTACCCGCAACCGCAATGTTCGGCGGGGTTTTTCTGGTGGTCTGCGATACCATTGCGAGAACCCTCTTTCAACCCACGGAACTCCCAATCGGCGCAGTGACTGCCCTGGTAGGCGCTCCCGTCTTCATATATCTTCTAAGAAGCAGGGAAGTGGCCAATGATGGTTGATCCAATACAGGTCAGAGATCTGCACTTCAGTTATGGAAAGGAAGAGGTTCTGAGTGGAATCGATCTGGAACTGAGGCACGGAGAAGTGCTTGGAATACTAGGGCCGAACGGGAGCGGGAAATCTACTCTGATGGGTGTTGTCTGTGGAATCAGAAAGAACTGGAGCGGACTTG